>JAITTA010000294.1 GCA_031287395.1 Dysgonamonadaceae bacterium
TGGAAAACCAACAATACGCTCCAGTTTGCTTACAATATCCGTTATAATCATACCGATAATGTCAGGGAAACTTACGATTATGACGAAGATACGGAAACTTATTCCATCCTGAATCCGGATTATAGTAAAAGTTTGTGGAACCATTTTGTCAATCAGACATTCGGCATGAGTTTCAATGCGGTCCATACCAAATATACGTATAATATCGGATTCAATATAAATCCTTCCTATACTCAAAGTACCAGTTATGTTAAAAACGGTAGTCTGGATGGAAGCGATTCTATTTTAAATAAGGTTGACGGCCGGAGTGTAATCAATTATTCCCCCCAACTGAGGTTTACTTACCGGTTTTCCAGGGAATCCAATCTGAGATTCACTTACCGGGGAAATACGAA
This sequence comes from Dysgonamonadaceae bacterium, assembly GCA_031287395.1. GTDB lineage: Bacteria > Bacteroidota > Bacteroidia > Bacteroidales > Azobacteroidaceae > BNXB01. The sequence continues at coordinate 396 of JAITTA010000294.1, forward strand.
TCAACCGAGTATATCGCAATTGGATCCGACGCCAAACAATACAAATCCTTTGAATATCCGGGTCGGGAATCCGGATCTTTTGCCGTCATTTTCTCATAATCTGTCGTTGAATTATAATCATAGCAAGCGGGCTTCCCAGCGTTCTTTGACGGGGAATCTGCAATTCTCTTTTGTCCGGAATGAAATAATCAATTTTACTTCTTACCAGGATACAACGGGAATTCAACAGACGATGCCGGTCAATGAAAATGGTTCCTGGAATTCGACCGGAGAGGTTTTATACAATATGCCTCTGGATGCTAAAAAGAAATTTAAGTTCAGTACGCAAACCCGGTTGAGCTACAATAACCGGATCGGATATATCCGGACTGGCAAGCAAAGCGAACGGAATACTTCCGGAACGATGGGGATCTATGAAAATATAGGATTGAGTTATAGTAAGGACTGGTTTTACGGACAATTACGCGGGAATATGCGTTATTCCAAAACTACGAATACTTTGGAAGGCCGTGAAGATCAACAAAATTCGACTTTGGGAATAACATACAATACCCAATTGTATTTTCCCCGGAATTGGGTACTGGCCTCCGATATCAATTACCGCGCCACAAGAGGTTTGAGCGCCGGGTATAACACAAATGAAATTATCTGGAATGCCGAAATCAGTAAACAATTTTTGAGTAAGAAACAAGCTACGTTCAGAATAAAATGGTATGATATTCTACATCAGACCCTGAGTATCAATCGCTCCATAAATGCTAATTACATAGAGGATAATGAATACAACATACTAACCGGTTATATTCTGGTTTCGTTTTCTTACCGGTTGAATCAGATGGGAGGTCGGATGAACCGGCGGTAGAAAAAAGGTTTAATTATAAAAAAAAGAAGATTCTCCCTTGAAAATTCGGAAAAATCCTCTTTTGTACCCGGAGCGGGACTTGAACCCGCACAACCGCAATGGTCACAAGATTTTAAGTCTTGCGTGTCTACCATTCCACCATCCGGGCAGCCATAGACCATAATCAAAAAAAGAAGAGCGAAAGACGGGACTCGAACCCGCGACCCTAACCTTGGCAAGGTTATGCTCTACCAACTGAGCTACTTTCGCAATTTGCGAGTGCAAAGGTATGAATTATTTTTTAAATTTCACACAAATTTCACAGATTACATGGAAATTATTTGTGGAAGCTGTGTGAAATTTAAAAAGATTGCATGTCGCACAGACGTCTGTAATATCCGTTTAATTCGATCAGTTCTTCGTGTTTGCCTCTTTCGACAATTTCGCCTTCGTGCATGACGCAGATTAAATCGGCATTCCGGATGGTCGATAGTCGATGAGCTATCACAATGGTAGTCCTGTTTTTCATCAGGTTTTCCAGAGCGTCTTGAACGACTCGTTCCGATTCCGTATCGAGTGCTGAGGTTGCCTCGTCCAGAATCAGGATAGGCGGATTTTTGAGGATGGCGCGAGCAATACTGATTCGTTGCCGTTGACCTCCCGATAGTTTTCCTCCACGATCTCCGATGTTGGTTTCGTAGCCATTTTCAGTTGCAATGATGAATTCGTGGGCATTGGCTACCTTAGCCGCGTCAATCACCTGTTCCCTGGTCGCATTTTCCACTCCGAAAGCGATATTGTTGAAGAAAGAATCGTTGAAGAGGATGGCTTCCTGGTTGACGATACCCATCAATTGCCTTAAGTCGTGCAGTTTGGTATCTTTGACGGAAATTCCATCGATTGTTATTGCTCCGTCGTTGATATCGTAAAACCGCGGAAGTAAATCGACCATAGTGGATTTCCCGGAGCCGGACTGGCCGACCAGAGCAACCGTTTTCCCATTCTCGATAGCGAGATTTACCCCTTTAATAACCCAATTATCTCCATATTTGAACCAAACGTTTTTGTATTCGATTTTATCTTTTAACCCGATCTCCAGAGGATTTTCAGGGTCCAGAATATTGGATTCCGCCATCAGGATTTTGTCCACCCGTTCAACGGAAGCCAAACCTTTTTGAATCGAATATACGGATTTGGATAATTCTTTTGCCGGATTAATTAACAGGTAGAAGATACTCAGATAAAATATGAATGCAGCGGCATCGATAGAACTGTTATTGTTTAAAATCAAAGTTCCTCCATACCATAATACAATTGCAATCGTTACCGTTCCTAAAAACTCGCTCATCGGATGGGCCAATTGTTGCCTGCGGAAAATGCGGAAAGTCGTTTTTTTGAAGGCTTCATTACTTTTCTGAAACCGGAATTTCATCTTTTCTTCTGCATTAAACGCTTTGATTATACGGAGTCCTCCGAGAGTTTCTTCCACTTGGGACATCAATCCCCCCCACTGTTGCTGACCGAAAAATGATTGTTGCTTTAATTTTTTGCCGATTTTGCCCATAATAACTCCCATGACCGGCAATGTAACCAATACGAACAACGTTAGTTGCCAACTGGTAAAAAACATGCCCAGCAGGTAGATTATAATTAAAATCGGATTTTTGAACAACATGTCCAATGAACTCATAATTGAATTCTCGATTTCATTGACATCTCCCGAAATACGAGCCAGAATATCGCCTTTACGTTCTTCCGAAAAGAAAGCAAGAGGTAATTTCAATATTTTACTGTTGATTTGGTTGCGGATATCCCTGACAACGCCGGTGCGAATCGGAATCATATAATATAAAGCCAGGTACATGGCTGCAGTCCTCAACAGAGTAAAAAGGATCAGGTAGGAGGCCAACAACAAGAGAGTATCCGAAGCCCCCTTGATTTGGATCATATCAAGAACATACCAGTTGAAATTATTTTTCAAATTTTCCACAAGAATTTTCCAGGAAGGGAAAGAAAATACGTCAAGAGAAAGCGGTATGTATTCATATACTTTTTGTTCCTGATTGACGCCGAATAATATTTCAAGTATAGGCATAATCAAACTGAAACAAAGAACATTTAGTATCGCCGCCAGAATATTGGTTATAATACTTAATACTAAAAATTTCTTATATGGAGGAACAAACCGCTTGAGTACTTTTATGAAATTCTTCATGATGCATTGCTTTGAAAACGGGCGCAAGATAGTCATTATTTAAGTTAAAAAATGCAAATAAATAATGAGTGATTAAACTTTTTGGAAAAATGATGGTCAATGTTCTAAACAAAATAGAATCCATATATATTTTCATGTTTTATGAAATACATTGTCAGTACGTTATTATTTTTGATCTGTTCCTTTGGAGCAATTGCTCAAAATCAGTTCACAGTCACGGGAACCCTCGTTGAAGGCACCACCGGAGAAAAGATTGAAGCCGCTTCCGTCAGCATCCTGAACAGGAAAGACAGTTTGGAAGTCGCAGGTGGAATCAGCAACCGGTATGGTGCTTTTTCTTTGAAATTGGGCAAAAAAGGCGATTATCTCCTGGCCGTGACTTATGTGGGTTATCGACCGGAATACCGCCCGTTTTCTACTTCCGGAGCTACAATCAAGATGGACACTATCAAATTGTATGAAGATGCGGTTGAGCTTTCCGAGGCTGTCGTAAAAGGCAAGAGGCCGGAAGTCGTCGTCAGAAACGATACAATTGAATACGATGCCACTTCTTATAAAACAGAAGAAAACGCCGTTGTGGAAGATTTATTGAAAAAACTTCCTGGAATTGAGGTGGATAAGGACGGAAAAATTACCGTCAACGGGAAGGAAATTAAAAAATTCCTGGTGGATGGTAAAGAATTTGTTTCCGATGACCCTAAAGTTGCTTCAAGGAATCTCCCTGCCGAAATGGTAGAGAAATTGCAGGTACTTGACCGGAAATCCGATCTGGCTCAGTTGACCGGGTTTGATGACGGGGAAGAAGAATCGGTCATCAACATCACCGTCAGACCGGGTATGAAACAGGGTACCATGGGAAATGCCGCAGCCGGTATAGGCCGGGATATTAATATGGATAAAGATTCCCGTTATATGGCCGGAGGAATGGTAAATTACATGAAGAACAGTGACCGGTACACGTTGATGATCAATGCCAATAATACCAATAATATGGGTGCTTCGGATATGGGGGAAGTCCGTTTCGGCGGGATGCGCGGGATGCGCGGAGGATCCGGAGGAATTGTGGAAACCCAGAATATCATGTTGGATATGAATAAGGAATTTTCTCCCAAATTGTCTTTGAACGGTAATTTTTCCCTGAATGGTCTGGATCGTAATTCAACAACCGATGTGGAGAGCGCAACATTCTCCGACAGGATTTCACAATTGGATAAATCAAATACGAGAAATTACAATGTTTCCGATAATTTCGGATTTAATTTCCGTTTGGAATGGAAACCGGATTCCAGTAATACCTTTATTTTCCGTCCGAATTTTTCATACAATAAAAGCAACAGCGATCAGGACAGACTGTTTTCCCGTTTTGATTACAATACTTTAGATACATTATTTGACGGGACTTCTAAATCGCATTACGAAGGTGAAGGTTATTATTTAGGGGGATCGTTGGAATATTCCCATAAATTTAAAAAACCGGGACGTGTATTCAGCACTCAAATAAGAACATCTTATAACGATAATTATTCGTCCGGATATTCCGAATGGGAGCAAAGGATGTTTAATAATGGCCTTTATTCCCATGATTCTATACGTAACCAGCGTTCGGAAAATGATAATGTGTCTGCGAATCTGAGAATGTTTGTTTCTTATGTGGAGCCTATCGGGCGGAATAACTTTGTCCAGTTGGTGTATCGTGGTACCTATGATAATACGGAGAGTGTCAACAGCACTTACAATATTTACGAAAATGCTGTTTTAAACAGCAGTACATTCAAGGAAGCGGTACTTTACGGGAATCAAAGCCGCAGCACCCTACGTAATTCATTGACAAACAGGTTTAGTCTTGCATTCAAGGCCGTGCGGCCCAAATACAATTATACCGTCGGGATGAATATCGACCCTTCTTCTTCGAGAAACAGGACCTTTCAGCCGTACAGCGATCAGTTCCTGACAGAAGTTGATTGGGTGGATGGCCGGCGATTACCGAATGCAATGGGAGATTCCTTGATTTCCGAGATAAAACAGAATGTATTTAATTTGTCTCCCACTATCAATTTCAACTATTTATTCGGACAGCGCTCCAATTTGAGAATTGATTATGAAGGAAATACAAACCAACCTTCGGCGGCACAGTTGAGAGATTATATCGATGAAAGCGATCCTATGAATGTCACGAAAGGTAATCCTGACCTGAAACCCGGATATACAAATGAACTCCGGGTAAGGTTCAATAAATTTGTTCCGGAATCCCAACTGTTTTATAATTTCAACTTGTTCGGAAATTTTTCCTTTAATGACATTGTTTCCGTAACCACATTGAATGCAGACGGCAGCCGCTTGTCCACATATAAAAACATCAATGGCAACTGGGATATCGGATTGATGGGAGGATTCAATACTCCATTGAGAAATAAAAAGTTTACTATAGGAAATTTTGTGCGTACAAGTTTCAATAATAGAAGAAGTTATTCCAATGATTTGGAGAATACACAAAAAGACCTCCAGATAATGGATGGTATCCGGTTTAATTTCCGGTGCGATTTGTTTGATGTCGGGACTAATTTCTCGTTAGGTTATCGAAAAGTCACCAACGAAATACGACCGGAAAATAACCTCGAAACTTACAATTGGGGCATTGGAGGGAATACCACTTGGTATTTGCCGTATCAGGTTACTTTGGCATCCGATATAAACTGGACTAAAAGAAACGGTTATGCCGACGGATTTAATATTTCCGAAACCATGTGGAATGTTTCCGCTTCAAAACAATTGTTTAATAAAAGATACGGAGCCGGTACGTTTAAAATAACCATTTACGATGTTTTACAGAATCGAAACAGCATTTCGGGCGGAAATACCACCAATGGTTACAGTTATACCCGTAGTACCGTTATCCCAAGTTATTTTATGTGTTCTTTCATTTATAAATTTACTATATTCCCGAAAGGAAGTTCGGCAACGGAAGGGGATGTCAGAGGAGAAGATCGTCGTTGGGAAGGGCCTCGTAGAGGCGGCGAAAGAGGCGGCGGCAGAACTGGAGGCGGTGGCCCCGGCGGCTCATTCTAATTCTTTTTTATAGTGTGCTGTGAGCCTGTAAGGACAAGGAGCGACTTGCCCTTATATTTTGTATCATTTTGTGTTTCGAGTTTTTTAACCTAACTTAGCAGGGTGAAAGTAATTACATAGCTGCATGGAAACGCAGGTGATTGTCAGAAGTATCATACAGATTATTTATTTTATAACAGCTTTAGGGATTGTTTTTGTAATTATTTCGGAAAACCGGAATCCGCTGAAAACAATCTCGTGGGCTTTGTTGCTTTTATTATTTCCTGTCGGTGGAATTATCATCTATTACTTTTTCGGACAGGATGCCCGTAAGTTGCGTATTATTTCCCGTAAATCGTACCGGAAACTGAAAAAACGGTCTTACGAAAGGCTTGTACTCTCTAGTGATACGGAAGCTTATATGGAATACCGGACTTTGGCTAAACTCCTGAATAAAAATAATGATTCTGCCCTGCTTCAGGGAAGCGAAATAAAAATATTTACAAACGGCAAGGAAAAATTTGATGCTTTAATCCGGGATTTGGAATCTGCAGTGCATCATATTCACCTTCAATATTATATTTTTGAAGACGATAAAATTGGTAACAGAATCAAAGAAATATTGATTCGTAAAGCCGGGGAAGGAATTCAAGTCCGGGTACTTTACGACGATGTTGCTAACTGGAAAGTGAAAAACCGTTTTTATGATGAAATGCAGACCCGGGGAGTGGAAGTAACCCCTTATCTTAAGGTGTATTTTCCTGTATTTACCAGTAAAGTCAATTACCGGAACCACAGGAAGATTGTCGTTATAGATGGAAAGACAGGATATATTGGAGGGATGAATATTGCCGATCGCTATCTGGAATCCGGCTGGAAGGATACGCATTTGCGGGTGACCGGACGGGGAGTCCTCGGAATGCAATCGGCTTTTTTAATCGATTGGTATTCTTCTGGAAAGGATTTTCTTACGGGAAAGGTATACTTTCCGGAAATGCCGGTTGTGACAAATAATGTGATGCAGATTGTGACGGGAGATCCGATGGGAGAATGGAAGACTCTGTTGCAGGCAACGACCAATATCATCATGCGGGCAAAGCATTATGTCTATATACAGACTCCGTATTTTCTCCCTACGGAAGGGCTTTTCCAATCTTTGCAATCGGCTGCTTTGAGTGGAATCGATGTCCGGTTGATGGTTCCGGAACATTCGGACACCCGTTTTGTCGGTACTGCCGCCCATTCTTATTTTGAGGAAATGATGAATGCCGGGGTGAAAATCTATCAGATGCAACCTGATTTTTTACATTCCAAGCTGATGGTTTCCGATGATTTTATCAGTGTCGTAGGATCCGCAAATATGGATTTCCGTAGTTTTGAACACAATTTTGAAGTGAATGCCTATATTTACGATGCCGATTTTGCAAAAAATATGAAGCAAATCTTTTTTGGCGATATGCAACAATGTACCCAAATCAATCTGAAAGATTGGAAAAATCGTTCCCGGATTAAAAAATTCCAGGAGTCTTTGTTAAGAATGTTTGCACCGCTCCTTTAAAAATGAAAAGGAGGTTTTTGTGGGTATTTTATTTTCATTTTTTCATTTTTCATTTTCAATTTTTGGTAATTCCGGGCGTTTGTTCTATCTTTGCCCTTGAACAAAATATTAATTTAAAATTTTTAGAGTCATGGCTTATGTAATTTCAGAAGACTGTATTGCATGTGGGACTTGTATCGATGAATGTCCTGTAAGTGCAATTTCAGAGGGAGATATCTATAAGATCGATCCGGATCAATGTACGGATTGTGGTACTTGTGCGGATGTTTGTCCGACAGAGGCTATTCACCCGGCTTGATTGGGTATCGGGTAAAAAATGTTAAGGCTATTGATCTCGCGATTGATGGCCTTTTTTATGTTTTTACGTTCTTGCCTTGCGTAAACCGGATATATAACGTAGAATGCACAACATTTTTAACAAATATTAAATTTAAGAAGTGAATATTATTCTTAAATTTGTAGTTTATACTGTAAAATTTTAAATCAATCCCTAAAAAAAGCACTGATATGAAAGAAAACATTTTTGAACTTACAACGGAGGAATTAAAAGAAATAGCAAAAAATCTTAAAAAGAAAATAGAGGAAGGCCTCGAAGACGATGGTAAAGAAATAGCGGGTATTCCGACTCATGTTTCTCCCCAGGAGGAAATCAAAGACGGAACTGTTCTTGCAATCGATTGGGGGGGAACTAATTTCAGGGCTACAATTGTTGAAGTCGGTAATGGAATTCCGAAAATAATCGACCGGTTGGATTCTGAAAAGGAAAAACAGGGATTTTATCGTTTGTCCGCTAAAGAAACCGTGGGTTTCAACCAGGAAAAATTGAATGCAAAGATGATCGGATGGATCAAGGAATTGAAATACCTGAATAAAGTGACTCATGTAGGTTATTGTTTTTCTTATCCTGCAGCATCGAGGCTCAACGGCGATGCCATCCTTCTCCGGTGGACGAAAGGGATTAATATTCCGGATATGATTGGAAAACCTGTAGGGGAATCGTTGTTGAATTATCTGAATGTAACCCTGGAGCGTAGTGAAGAGAATAAAATTAAGAGCATCAAGGTTATCAATGATACTGTTGCCTGTATGTTTGCCGGCCTCAGTAATTCGGGTTACGATTCTTATATCGGGTTGATTGTAGGAACAGGTACCAATATGGCTTGTCTGATGCCCCATAACCAGATCAAAAAATTAGATAATAAGGATACGGCCGCCATCCCTGTGAATCTTGAATCCGGAAATTTCACGCCGCCTCATTTAACAGTTATCGATGGTTTGGTAGATGCCATGTCGAATAATAAGGGAAGTCAGCGTTTTGAAAAGGCTATTTCCGGAGGCTATCTGGGCGAGATTTTCAAGACTGTTTTCTGTGAAACAAAAATCAAGTACGATTTTGATGGAGGAGATCTGGCCGGGATGATCAATAATCCCGACAAATATCCGGCAGAACAGGTCGATGTGGCTTGTTGGATTTATGAACGTTCTGCTAAGCTTGTTGCTGCATCGCTAGCCGGTTTGGTTCAGGTTCTGGTAGTTCAGAAGCCGACGATTGGAAAGATTTGTCTGGCTGTCGACGGTAGTGTTTTCTGGGGGAAAGATAGAAACGGGCAGCACTATTATAAGAGTTTGGTTTCAAAAGAATTGGATCTTTTATTGCCTCAGGGAGTTTCGGTAACAGTAATAGATAAAATGGAAGATCCCAATATGATTGGAGCCGCTATTGCTGCGTTATCGTAAGAAAGTTACAATTTACGGGATGAAAAGAAGGGCTTGCGTACATGGCAAGCCCTTCCTTTTGATGATTTATTCCAACTATTTCATCGGCACATTATTTCCTGATGACCTTGAAAATTTTGCCGTTGTACTGTAACAGGTACGTGCCTTTGGCATAGCCGGTCAGGTCGATTGTTGTTGTGCCTTCCCCGGTTTTGTAAGTTCCCTTCAGCGAACCGGTCACATCCGTGATGCGGACCGTTTGGTTCGCCTGGGTATT
>JAITTA010000001.1 GCA_031287395.1 Dysgonamonadaceae bacterium
CGCCTGCCGGCATACCAATGCTGAGAAATCCAAGGCTAAAATATACCGATAATGCATGAGGTGCGACATGAGATACAACTGATTTGATTTTCCCCTTTTCGATTGCCATAGCAGTATACTCCTTTTTATAAGTGCATCAAAATCTTGAATGTGTCCCACGCTCCCTGAGAAATAAAATCCTTACGTGTTACCGCGAGACTGCATGATTTTTCTGACCAACTGCGGTTCGTTATGCCATAACGGTGTTTCTTGGTATCCACCAAAATTATATCGTAGGATACGTTTTTTTCTATTTTTATGGCTATTGCCCCTTTTTTCTCAATAAAACTCTGAACCTTTTTGATTTCTGTATCGGTATCCGACTGCTTAATAACAATCTCCGAAATAGTTGCTCCTGTTTCATTGGTAATTGTCAGGTCACACTTACCGCCGGCAAACACCGAAATACCTGCCGCAGACACGGCAATTACAAAAAACAGTACAAAGCGCTTCATTTTTTACCCCCAATGTTAAATAGCCGGCCACACTGCCGGAATCGTCATACACTTACTAATAGGACTGCAATCATTTGAACTTAACAGTTTTTACAAGAAATTCTGCATTTTTTGTGGAAAAACCCCACAGCTACCTTCCCCGTACTCGTTTTCTTGCCGCCTTTACACTTGCCTTGGAAACAATGTCGTATCTTTCAGGATGGTTTTGATAGTCCCTACAGTAAAAGCGTAGTTCCTCATTTGTAGGGCGGGCCAAATGTTTATCATAACGTTGATGGCCTTTTTCAATATGCTCATCATATAAATCTTCCGCTCTGCCGCTAATTTCTTTTACAAAATTGACTGCACCCTTAAAAAAATTAAAAAGATCATCATAAGAATCCATACGTTTTTCTCCTTTGTCTTAATCCTTCATCATACCCGGTGCACGTCCACAATACCTGAACCTTAATCCTGTGCACCGGGTAGTTATTATAGACCGCCGCCAAATAATACAATCCCGATACACGCTAAAATGAACGCTAAAGCCCATTCTTTTACTGGGGACATACCTAACATCTTATACCTCCTATATTTTGCCGTAATCTCTTACCATAACCGGCGCACACATTCGCATGGCCGGAACCGTTTGCGTACCGTTTATCCGGCTCAAACCGGATTTTGGCAGGCATGTATATATAAGCAAACCCCGTGCCAAGTAATCGTAAAAGACTTATTTCATTGCTATATATAGAGTTAGGTAATTTAATAAAAATCCATGGTTTTCTAAAAATATAGTATTGTATATTATCATATACTATATTATAATCAAAATATGGCGGAATCACAGAAACCTGCAGTCGTTTTTGGCTTTATCGGGACAATCAAGGATCAGAAAAAGGATCGTTTGGGTAAGCAACAATGGCGTCCAACCATCAGTATTTTCAAAACTTTCGGGCAAAGAATTTCCTGTTTTCACCTTATTATATATCCGGACGATCCTTCCCTAATAGATTTGGCAAATGAGCTGAAAGATGACATTGAGAAGCTTTCACCCAAAACCAAGGTGTGTTTAGATATGAGCGATATTTACCATCCCTGGGACTTTAAGGAGGTTTATGAAGAATTATCTAAATATTGCAAAAAGCAGAAGTTCAACACCGAAAAAGAAGACTATTTTTTCCATACCGGAACAGGAACACACCCGATACTAATATGTATATCCCTATTGATCGAAACAAACAGGTTTAAGGGCAAACTGCTGCAAACCATACCGCCTGATGTAGATGTAGAAGAAGGCTGCCATCAGGTCAACTTGCACGATTTGCCCATTTCCGTAATAGACCATCAACCGGATAAAATCCGTGATGATACGAGAACGCTGAAATCAGGTTTTGATAGTATTAATACTGACTATAACAGGGTAATTGATGATATTAAAACAGCGGCTATCACCAGCAAAGAAAATATTTTGCTTTTAGGCGAGACCGGTACCGGGAAATCTGTTGTAGCCTTGCAAATACATAAAATACGGCAAGAACGATTTGGTTTAAAGCAAAAGCCGGTAGATATTAATTGTTCCACAATTACGGCGGATACGGCCAAAGCGACATTATTCGGTTACAAAAAAGGAGATTTTACCGGCGCGGTAAAGGATCAAGCCGGTCTCCTGAAACAGGCCGACGGAGGAACTCTTTTTCTTGACGAGATAGGGGAACTGCCTTCCGATGTTCAGGCCATGATGCTAACAGCCATTGAAACAAAGAAATTTAAGGTTTTCGGTATTCACGAAGAAGAAAACAGTAATTTTTTGCTTATTTGCGGTACTAACCGGGATCTTGATGAAGAAGTACGTCAAGGGCGGTTCAGGGAGGATCTATTGGCCCGCATAGATTTCTGGTCTTTTAGGCTTCCAAGCCTCCGTGAACGGCTTGATGATATACCTAAGCTAATAACCTATTACATGGATAAATGGTCATTGGATAATGAAAACAGATGGATCACCTTTGACGGTGAAGCTCGTGGTGTGTATCTTCAGTTTGCCTGCGATAAAGGCACGGCAATTTGGCCGAAAAACCTGCGGGAACTGAACCATTCCGTAAGAAAGATGTGCTATCACGCAGGGCTTAATGATTATGTTATTGGGCTTGATATCGTAGAAAAGGAAATTAGATCTTTAAAAGGGTCATGGAATAAAACAAATAGCTTTCCCTTAATTGACGAAAAGCTTGTCCCCCTTTTGGAAAAGAGTGATAAGATTATACTTGAGCAAATTCTACAATTTCTCCGGGATGGCGGTAGTTTAACGGATGCCGGCAAAGAATATTTTTCATCAGCAGCGGATTCAGCCGATAAGAATTATTCTGATTATGTGAAAAAATTTCTTACCCGATGTGCGGGAAAATTACCCGGTGGATATCGGTATAAACCGGAAAATGGGAATGGGTATGTTTTGAAGAAGGGGTAAGCGGGGATTACTTTGAGATAACACAACATAGTCAGCGCATACTTTCTTTTTTAATCATCATCCAAGTCGTCGTCAAAATCAAAATCATCGTCTTCATCATCCAAGTCATCGTCAAAATCGTCATCATCATCCAAGTCGTCAAAATCATCTTCATCGCTGTTATTACGAACAGGTTTAAATGAATCAACCGTTTTTTTAAAAAACCAAAGCGGATCCAGTTCCTTTATTTTTGTTTTTGCCATTACTTGTAACCTTGTATCTAATCTCAGATCCAGCAGTGCCCTTTGAAGATCATTTAATGCTTCCTTTTTGAACTCTTTACGTTCAATGCCATTGGATGCATTATAAAATTTTCCTGCATATGAAAGACCGAGAAAAAAATAAACCAGGGAGGAATAATCCGGGTTAGCTTTGAGTGCTTCGTTACATTCATCTATTACTTGATCATATTTGTATTTTCCGTAATATTCCGAACAGTGAGAATAAAATGTTTTTTCCGGGTTTACCGGTTTCGCTTCTGCTTGTTTTTTTCTCCCGGCATCCTCTTTCTCTGGGCTTTTTTGATTAGCGTCTGTTCCGTTTTTCTTTTCTGTTCTCTGATTAGGCCTCTTTACCTCATTTGTGGAAAAAGGTTTTTTCTCAATTGGAACAAATACACGTTTTAATTCAGGAATAGTGTCTATTTTTTTCCAGTTTTCAGAATTATTTGTGTCCAGACCTTCCTGGCAAATATAATACCCTTCTGTTACTGTGCCTGATTTTATCCTTGATTTTATTTGAGATAACGTTAAATGCTCAGTATTTTTATTATTAATACTGATTATATAATATTTTATATTTGCATTCGGAGAAACTTTGGGAGGGTTGATCCTTTTAAAGACTTCTTTTCTCAAATTTTTGATTTTGATGGCAGTATTCTGGTCTATCGGTTGAATAAAGCTAATCTGTACATCCAGAGCATTTTCAGCATCAACATAGCTAAAAACGTCTGGATCTGATCGATGCGCTACTCCCTCAGTTCGCCAAGTCATTAGACTGCCTACATGTGAGCGTTGTGAAGGGGAAAGAACGGGTGGTTTGAAAACAAAAGGAGTTTTTTGAATTAATTTTAAACATGTAAAAATATCCAAATTTTTCTTTAAATCATCAAATGAACCTGTTTGTGGAAAATTCCCATGATTATCCAATTCCGGGAGAATAAATTTTTGCCACCAATTAGCGGTATCTTTCTTTCGAAATTCAGTGCATATAAAATGCTGAAGAACCGGAAGTATAAAGTCAAAACCCCGATTTATATAATCAAGTGCATTTGGTTCCATGTATCACCCTCGAAAAAATATGGTACAAGATATGACCATTATTTTCAGGATTTTTGTTGTTTTGTCAATATCTTTTGCATTATATGCTATATATATGTGTAGTAAAATATTCCAGTGGAGCATTGGGTTATTCCTATCCGGAACAGATGATCCCCAGGGAGCGCAATATAAAGGGTATATTTCACTGTAGCAGTCAGTGCTTAACTTTTGATACCATGCCAATGTAGACATCCGGTCCTTGGATATGCTATACAATCAGCATTAACAAAAGCTGATTAACTTGTTCAACAAACCGGGGAAATCCGGCAATCATCAGTGGTGGGTGGAAGACGGACAACACCAGAATTGGCGCTGCGATAAATGCGGTATCGGGCAGTCAAGCATAACACACCCGATGACCGGGGGGTGCTCAAAAGGAGGTATGCACGAATGGTCGGAGATATAGGAGGAGTTTCAATATCTCCAGTTTTTGCACGTTTTCCTTTTCCTTCAGAGGAACTTCCCAAAAAACAAAGGCTTGACACGTTAAT
>JAITTA010000033.1 GCA_031287395.1 Dysgonamonadaceae bacterium
TTTTATCAGCCACATCCGGCGCTGTTGATTCTCCGAATTCCGCTTTTGATTCCCGGCCCATGGCGAAATCCGCTCCGGCAAGGACTCCGATTGTCCCGTCTCCGGTACAATCGGCAAACAGAGGCGCCTTGAAAATCAATTCTTCTCCGGTTTCAATGTTTTTAGCGGTGACGGATTCAATGGAATGATTGTTTTTTTTGACTTCAAAGGCATAATAATTCATAAATTGACTGATATTCGGTTCCGCATCGATGACTTGTTTTTTCTTATCATCTTCATAAGTACTTCCGGGTTTAGCGTTTCCTCCTTTTTCCGGGCTGATTTCTTTGACGATTCCTCCCAATTCCGGATATGGAGTAAGGTTAATGCGTCCTCCGAGGTGTACGCGTACCTCAGAACTATTATTTCCGCCCCAAACAGGCCGGTCGTGTATCAGAGCGACTTTCAGGCCCAAACGGGCTGCGGATGTGGCGGCACAGATCCCGGCAACGCCTCCGCCAATGACTACAAAATCGAATTTTCCGGTATCTTTTGGCTTAATTCCTGTTTGTCGATACCGGAACACAGCCAGGTCTTCTCCTTCATCCGGGGGCGTAATCGTTGCATCCGGAGTAAAGTATATGGCATCACACCGTCCGTTAAAACCTGTGAGGTCATGCAAAGAGATAGATACTTTATGGTTTTTAATATTTACAATACCGGCCTTTTGCCAAAACCATCCTTTTCCGGTATTTCCAAAAGTAACAGGGACTGCCTGGCCGTCGATCAATACCTGAAATTTTCCGGGGCCTTCTTTATCAGTCCAGGGAGAAGTCCAGTTATAGGTACGGACAAACATGTAGTAAGCGCCGCTACCCGGAAATTCTATGGTTGTCGATGCATCGGAAACTTGTTTACCCATACCGTGAGCCATCAGGTAGGGAGAACCCATCAGGTTCATAAACTGTTGATCGACAACCCATCCCCCTTTGGTGGTAAAACTTTCGGCTTCAACCCACACATCGCTCTTCGTTGTTGAACAACTTGTTCCTGATAGACAATATAAAATACTGATTATCAAATAATAATAAAAATTTTTCTTCATGTTTTTTACATTTTTACGTTTTAAGCTTTACGTTATATGACTTTTTCGTGCGTAAGCCAAACGTATAACGTAAAACTTAAAACGTATAAGATTAGTATCCCGGATTTTGTTTCAGGTTATCATTGATCAGAATATCTTTTGTCGGTATAGGCCATAAATACTGCCTGTCTTTATTGAACTGACGTTGTACCGTTATTTTAACCAGACCTTTATTGTACATTCCGGAAAAATCGGCTACGCCGTCTTCGTCGATGGGTGGGGTTTCAGGGAAGAACCATCCCCCTGTTTTAACCACTTTGTCTCGTAAATCGACGGGGTCCAACATGGAATAATTAGGCAAATTTAATACTTTCTCGGCTAATTTCCAACGAATAATATCCATATATCGAAGATTTTCCCAAGCCAATTCCATCCGGCGTTCAATGCGGACGATTTGCCGTAATTTAGTCTGATTGGTTGTTGTTACAGCCGGATATTTTGTTGTAGCAGCTATATCGGCTTTATAAGCGCGGGCGCGGACCCGGTTTATGGCGTCCAGAACCGATTCATCAATCTCGTTCAATTCGATTTTAGCTTCGGCATACATTAACAAGACATCGGCATAACGCAGGATGATTTTTTCAGGCGCGACATTCCACCCGTTTAGCAGCCAGGTTTCGTCCACTCCTTTTTTCCAGACCAAGCCATTGTAAGAGGCATATTGAGCCACCGCCCGGGTATCATTATTTGCAATTCTTCTGCCGGTGTTGTAGTTCATTACCTGCAAAGAATCCGGATGAGGTTGATAATCGATGCCCAGATGCGGTTTCCCAAATTCCACAATAGTTGCGGAACAACGGGGATCCCGGTTTTTGAACGGTTCATGAGGATCAAATAACGGCGATTCGTCGATAGGTAATCCGTCTGTACATAAAAACGAGCAAAATAAATCCCAGGACGGATTCATAGCAGCCCAGCCGCCGCTATTACGGGGTACCATATTTTGGATGCCGAGGGTGATTTTATATTCGATCGAACGGGGCATCCCAAAGATCGTTTCCTGGGATTGTTGCGTTGTCGTCAAGAATAGATTGGAAAAATCGCTGTGTAATTTATAAACATTCAAATCCATACAGGCTTTGGCTGCATTTTTTGCAGTCTGGAAATCGGACATATAGAGCGCTATCCGTGCTTTCATTCCATAAGCTGCACCTTTACTTACCTTTTTGACGGCGCTTCCGGTATAACTTTCCGGCAGATTCTGAGCGGCGAAGTCAAAATCTTCGTAAATAGATTTTAAGACTTCATTTTTGGAGGTGCGTGACATTTTGAATGCTTCGTCCAGCGATAGGGGAGCCGTATAGAAGATGACATCTCCGAAAAAGAATATCAGACGGGAATAGAAGCAGGCGCGCATAAACTTAACTTCAGCTTCATATCGTATCAACGTCTGTGCCGGGATTTTATTCGCCGAACGATTCAGATTATCCAACAGTGTATTCGCTCTACCGATTGCTTTGTATGTATTCAGCCAGATGTTGGTGACAAGAAAGCTCCATTCTCCGTTGATGGTTCCTGCAGTAACGGGCGTCAGCGTTTCCCGGTAAATCCAGTCGTCGGTCCAGGAATCAGCTCCGGAATTATCACCGTTGCTAGCCGGGAAAAAAGAATCTTTATACAAGTCGTTGACGGACATATCAATTTCTTCCTGTGTGGAATACCAGGTCTCGGACGATCCTTCGGCTAACGGATTCAGATCCAGGTTGGCGCATGAGGTAAAGAACCCTGCCGCCAATATGTATATTATTACTTTATACCTTTTCATACGTCTTTAGAATTAAAATTTAACAGAAATACCAAAAATACAAGAAGTCGTAATAGGATAACTGGAGCCTCCGTTTTCGGGGTCCCATCCTTTCGGATAATTGTTGATGGAAAATACGTCGGAAACACTGGCATAGACGCGTAAATTTTGTAATGTCAGTTTTTGAACCAGCGATTTTGGGAAAGTATATCCCAGGCTGATGTTTTTCAATCGTAAATAAGCTCCGTTAAACAACCAAAAATCAGACATGGCATAGTTATTCCCTTTATTTGATTCCGTCAGTCGAGGATATTTTGCAGTAAGATTTTGTTCTTCGGTATTGTATTTGCCGAAATAGTTGCCATCCAAAATGGACGGTACACCTCCCCAATTTTCCAGTAAAGGTTGGATCATCATGGTTCCCAGTCTTACATTTTGTTTGCCGATCCCCTGGAATACCATACCAAAATCAAGATTTTGATAATTTAATCCGAGATTCAGTCCATAGGCGTATCTGGGTAAAGATCCTCCC
Source organism: Dysgonamonadaceae bacterium (assembly GCA_031287395.1). GTDB lineage: Bacteria > Bacteroidota > Bacteroidia > Bacteroidales > Azobacteroidaceae > BNXB01. Next base: position 3,400 of record JAITTA010000033.1, read on the forward strand.
AGCAAGACACGATCGTATTCCGGAGAAATTTTACCATCCGGAATTCCGTCGGGTCCGTTGATATCTTCATACTCTATATCTCCGACTTTTATACTTCCGCTGGTCTTTGCGGAATGATCCACTTGCTCCTGCGTCTGATATATTCCTTTCGCTTTGTATCCATACCATTCATTGAATTCGCTGTCTTTCTTTTTGACCTGATCTCCAAGAAATTCGGTTCCTCCCAGGTCTCCCATAATAGACTTATAATCGGAAATATTGGCCGAAATATTGTACCTGACATCACCTATTTTATCGTGCCATCCGATTTCCAAATCCCAACCGCTGGTATGCATTTTCCCGGTATTCTGATCCGGGTTGTCAAAACCCAAGTAGGTGGGAATTTGCAGGGCCAATAGCATATCCCGGGTCATTTTTTTATAATAATCAGCAGAAAACCGGAGACGGTTATTCAAAATGTTGGCATCGATTCCGACATCGTAAGTCTCTGTAGTTTCCCAGGTTATATTTTCGATTGCATACCTCCACTGGGCAGCGGCCTGACTGGGAATAATATTTGTTCCCTGATAAAACAGAGAAGTAGCAAACTGAATTGTTCCCTGGTAAGGGTAATTACCTATACGTTCGTTGCCCAATGAACCCCAGGAAGCTCTGAGTTTTAAAAACGAAAGAAAATCTTGTTTTTTCAAGAATTCTTCTTCGGAAATAACCCATCCCAATGATATGGAAGGGAAAGCTCCCCAACGGTAGCCGGCAGCAAAACGGGAAGAGCCGTCATACCGGATATTGGCCTGTAACAGGTATTTATTGTTGTAGTTGTACATCACTCTTCCAAACCAGGACTGATAGGCATTTTCATAGGCGTTGCCACTGTTGTCTCTCAGATCTTCCGGGCCGATATTCAGATAGGGGTATTGCGTCAGAGTATATAACCCTCTCGAAGCTCCCAAATCTTCATTGAATGCGTAAAAACTCTCAAAACCTCCCAATAAATCCAGGCTATGGGCGCCGAATGTTTTATTATAATTTACCAGAAACTGTGAAGTCCACCGGTAATTATCGTTTCTAACTTCATTCAGGCTGGTAGTAGAAGACCATTGCAGATACCCTCCCAACACTGTAGGATCGTCGGCTGTGTACCAGGGAACAGCAGTATGCCAGTTTTTTTGTTTTGTGAAGTTGAATGTAGGAGAAAAGATTCCTGAAATTTTCAAACCGGTGATTGGAGTGATGTCCAGGCCGATACGTCCGTTCAACTGATTATACCACGAGTGATTATAACCTCCCTGTTCGATTTGTCCGTAAATATTATTACCGGTTTTACCGTCGGCAATTCGTCCGTCTGTCCAGGTTGCAGCGTAAATAGGAGCTGCAATCCGGATGTTGTACATCGGATCCATACTGGGTTGCTTGTCGATTGTTCTTTTGAAATTCACATCTACGTAAGCAGCCAGGTATTTATTAAATTTGAAATCGTTATTGATTCTTGCCGTAATACGTTCGTATGTACGGTGATTATACAGGGCATCGATTTGGTCGTAAATGAAAGAGGCAGAGCTACGGGCGTTTTCATTACCTCCGGATAGATTTAAAATATGTGTCTGACGGGGAGCACTTGATTTTATCATCAGGTTGGTCCAATCCGTAATAGGATATTTGTTTGGATTTTCGCGATTCAGTTGATAATAATTCTCAATCAGATCTTTTGAAT
>JAITTA010000231.1 GCA_031287395.1 Dysgonamonadaceae bacterium
GATAGTTATAAGCAATATCATCTTTGGTCCCGTTGGTTGCAATAACGCTCGTAGTCCTGTAAACCTGTATCTTCACTTTACTCTCGGGACGAATACCGTTGTACTGCGTTTTTATATAACGGGGTATACGATACCAGACTGTTGAACCTGCCGGTAAGTTGACTCCACTGAATGTAAGGACATTGTTTGATACAGTCGGGGTTCCCAAGTTCGCACTTCCGGCAAGTTTCTCCAGCGGAAATCTGGTTAAATCGAAACCTTCATTACCATAAGGTAGTGTTACGATTACCCTGCCGCCGGAAATAGAGGCATCTTCCACTTCAAAATAAAAATAAATATCCGTAGATTCGGAAGAACCTTCATTGACATCTTCCGCATAAGTAGGATGGATAGAACTATTCCAATTGATAGTCTGTCCTCGAACCAAACCACTTTCAAATAAGAGTAAGAATACCCACCCCAAAAGTCCCCAATACCGGTTCCAAGGGATTTTCTTTTTTTGAGATTCCGTTGTAATCATTAGTAGTATATGTTAATGTGTAAAAAATGTGTTGTTATACTCAAGTTTGCCTGTGTGATGTATTATCTTTTGAAAAATAGATATTTATTTTAAAAAACCAAGAAAAAATACAAAGATATGAAATAATTTGTAAAATAAATAAGTATAACAATTTTCATGCCATTCTATTTCCATTTATCTCATAATTATCTTAAATTTGCAGTCAAAATAACCATTATAAGAATCTGTGGGAAAAAATAAATTACAAAAATTCGGAGAAATGGAAACCTTCCCCAACGTATTTCAATATCCTTTTATGGCATTACAGGAAAAAGGGTTTGAAATGAAAGGACGTTGGAACGAAATGTTCTTCAAAAACCATCATCCCATTGTTCTCGAATTGGGTTGCGGAAAAGGAGAATACACTGTCGGGCTCGGAAAATTATTTCCGGAGAAAAACTTCATAGGAATCGATATCAAAGGCGCCCGTATGTGGACAGGAGCAAAAGAAGCCATGCAAAAAGGGATGAGTCATGTTGCTTTTCTGAGAACTCACATCGAATTACTCCATTATTTTTTTTCTCCGGGTGAAGTTTCCGAAATCTGGATTACTTTTCCTGATCCGCAAATGCGTAAAGTCAACAAACGCATGACTTCCACCCGGTTTATGAAACTTTACCGTCAGGTACTGAATACAGATGGTATTATTCATTTAAAAACCGACAGTCATTTCATGTACACTTATACTTGCGAAATGATCAAGGCTAATCATCTTCCTTTATTGGTTCGGACGGACGATTTATATCATAGCCATTTGGCCGACGAAATTCTCTCTATCCAAACTTTTTACGAACAACAATGGCTCGAACGCGGTTTAAACATCAAATACATCCGTTTCATTTGTGAATTCCGGGAAACATATAGAGAACCGGACATTGAAATAGACCCGGATGATTACAGGAGTTTCAACCGGAGTAAAAGAAGTAATAATAAATGATGCGGTTTCTCTGTGCGTAAGCCAAACGTAAAATATAAAACTTAAATTTATGACATTATATCCCAAATTAATCCTCGACGCATTGCAAAACGTGCGTTATCCCGGAACAGGCAAAAGCATTGTGGAAATGGGGATGGTTGAAGACGATATCCATATCAGCGGCAATCATGTAAGTTTTTCGATTCTTTTTGAAAAACCAAACGATCCGTTTATGAAGTCTGTAATCAAAGCTGCCGAATCGGCAATATTGACTTATGTAAGTGAAGATGTCGAAATAAAAGGTAATATTGAAGCCAGAGCAAAACAATCGGCCCCTCCGGAACCGGTCAAACTACTGCCTCTGGTCAAAAACATCATCGCCGTTTCTTCCGGCAAAGGAGGAGTCGGGAAAAGCACCGTTGCAGCGAACCTGGCGGTCTGCCTGTCCCAAATGGGCTACAAAGTAGGTTTATTGGATGCGGACATCTATGGCCCGTCCGTTCCGAAAATGCTTCATGTGGAAGATGCCCGTCCACACCTCGAACAAATGGATGGAAGAGATTTGATTATACCGGTTGAAAGTTACGGAGTAAAAGTATTGTCCATCGGATTTTTCGTTAATAAAAACGATGCGGTAGTATGGCGGGGTAGTATGGCAAGCAATGCTCTTAAGCAACTCATTGCCGATGCCAACTGGGGAGAACTCGACTTTTTTCTTTTAGATCTTCCCCCGGGGACAAGCGATATTCATCTGACTTTGGTACAGACACTTGCAGTCACCGGAGCAATTGTAGTCAGCACCCCGCAAGAGGTTGCACTGGCAGATGCACGTAAAGGGATCAGCATGTTTACGGGAGAGAAAATCAATGTTCCGGTGCTGGGATTAGTGGAAAACATGGCCTGGTTCACTCCGGCCGAGCTGCCCGAAAATAAATATTACATTTTCGGGAAAGAAGGTTGTAAACGATTGTCGGAAGAAATGAATATTCCTTTGCTGGGACAAATTCCCATTGTACAAAGCATTTGTGAAGGAGGCGACAACGGCAAACCGGTTGCATTGAACCAAGACAGTATCACGGGAAAAGCATTCACACAACTGGCAGAAAATACCGTTAAACAAGTGGAATACCGGAATAAAAACTTGGCGGCAACAAAAAGAGTAGAAACAAAAAAGTTTTAACTATAACTTAAATCACATGAGTCATTTCACAGAATTAATCACCCACCGGAGAAGCATCCGAAAATACACGGAAGAATCTTTACAAGCCTGCGATGTGGAACAAATAATGAAAGCGGCGCTGATGTCGCCTTCGTCGAAACACAGCAACCCCTGGCAGTTTATCCTCGTGGAAAATAAGGAGACCCTCAAAAAACTGGCCGGTTGTAAAAGCAGTGGATGCGGATTCATCGAAAATTGTGCCCTGGCAATCGTGGTTCTAACCGACCCGATGCAAAGCGGAGCCTTTGTCGAGGATGCTTCCATTGTAGCAACTTACATACAATTGCAGGCAGAAGACCTGGGTTTGGGCAGTTGCTGGGTACAAATCCGGGGTCGTGAAACCGAAACCGGACAGGATTCGGAAGATTTTATCCGGCAGTTATTGAACATCCCCCTGCAAATGTGCATTGTTTGTATTATTGCCGTCGGACACAAGGAAAAACCGGGAAAATCCCATCGGGAAGAAGACCTGCAATGGGAAAAAATTCATATCGAAACTTACCGCTATGATGACCAAGCCTGACATTGTTCTTATCGGAGCAGGAAACCTGGCTACACAATTGGGAATGGCTTTGAAAGAGAACGGTTTTCCAATCGTATGTGTACATAGCCGTACATTCAGCTCAGCCGAAAACCTGGGAAAATTACTCCAGGTCCCCTATACGAATGTACCGGCGGATATACCTTCCGATGCAGAACTCTATATTTTTGCCGTTAATGATGACGCATTACCTGAATTATTGAAGAAAATTCCTGCAAATCAGGGGCTGTGGGCGCACACGGCCGGGAGTTTGCCTCTTTCTGTTTTTGAAGGATATGCTAATCGTTTTGGCGTGATATATCCCTTGCAAACTTTCAATATGCAGCAGAAAGTGGATTTCGGAAACATTCCTGTTTTTATCGAAGCAAACAACCGTCAGGATGAAACCGTTCTACTGGAACTGGCACGGAAACTCTCAGGAAAAGTCATCCCTTTGTGTTCCGAAAAACGGAAATATTATCATTTAGCAGCCGTATTTGCCTGCAATTTTTCGAATCACATGTACACCCTGGCTTCCGATATTCTCGAAAAACAGGATTTGGATTGGAGAAATCTGTTGCCCCTCATCAAGGAAACAGCCTCAAAAATTGAAACTATTTCCCCTGCAAAAGCTCAAACAGGCCCTGCCGTAAGATATGACCGGACGATTATCGACAAACAAATCGAACTTCTGAAAGATGACAAAACAAAACAAACACTCTACGAAAATATAAGTCGGAGTATCCACAACATGGCAATAAAAACCTGACATTTTACGTTAATAATATTATAACCATAAATTTCCTCCACATGAGAAAAGTTTTTTTATTTACAATCCTGTTAATTACAGTCCTGTCAATAGCTTCATGTACAGACAAAAACGCCTATAAGCTTTCAGGAACTTTCCCGAATGATGATTTCGAAGGGAAAACCGTATATTTAGTGTCCTTAAACCAGGATATCCTTGATTCTGCCAAGGTAACAAACAAACAATTCAGGTTTGAAGGAATAGCCCCGGTAACATCTGAAGTCCATTTTATCCAATTCGATGAACAAAATCAACCCGCAACATTTTTTCCGGAACCAGGGAAAATAGAACTGTTTTTTGATTCGACATTCATTCCACAAGTAAAAGGAACTCCTCTGAACGATCATTTCCAACAATTCTCCGACGAAATTGCCCAAATGTTTGAAAACAGTGAGGAATTATTCAATACCATGAGCAAAGACCTGGAAGAAGGAAAGATTACGGAAAAAGAATTTTCCGAAAAAAGAGAATCATTCTTCTACAAACTCCACGTCAAGGTTTACGATTTTATAAAATCCAATATTCAAACTCCTTTGGGAGAATATTTATTTCTGGATTATTCCTATTACCTCAAACCGGAACAAATGGTAGAACTGATTTCGATGTCAAAACCGGAATTCAAAGCGATGGAAAATGTTCGGCAAGCTGAAAAAATCGCCGCTACACAAATGGCCAGTGCCGCCGGCAAACCATATATCGATATCAAAGGAAAAAATCTCGAAGACAAGGAGGTTTCTCTGTCTGCTTACGTTGGAAAAGGGAAAATCGTGCTTGTAGATTTTTGGGCATCCTGGTGTGGACCTTGCATCAAAACGTTACCGGAAATGGTAAAAATCTATCAGAAATATAAAAACAAAGGATTCGAAATTGTTGGAGTATCTCTGGATAATGAAAAAACAGCCTGGGAAAATGCAACGAAAAAACACCAGATTACCTGGCCGCAATTTTCTAATTTACAAGGTTGGTCGGATGAAGCTGCTCAAGCTTACGGAATCAACTCCATTCCTGCAACATTCCTGATCGGTAAAGACGGAATCATTATCGAAAAAAATCCGGAAGCAAAAGGCCTGGAACTTAAACTGGAAGAATTACTAAAGAATACGAAATAAAACAACGCATTTGTACGCAAATGGTATTGAAGCGCATGAAATTGCGCATATCAAAAAAATCACATCATGACAAAAAAACCGTCCGAAATCTCGAACGGTTTTTATATTGAATTCCCAGGGAGTTAAATCCTTTTCTCTTTGATACGGGCTTTCTTTCCGGTAAGACCACGCAGGTAATACAGTTTAGCACGACGTACTTTACCAATTTTATTTACAGTAATGCTGTCGATAAATGGAGAATCAAACGGAAAAATACGTTCCACACCTACATTTTCAGACATTTTACGAACTGTAAAACGTTTCTTATCGCCATGACCGGCAATTTTGATGACCACGCCCCGGTATTGCTGAATACGTTCTTTATTACCTTCTTTGATCCGATAAGCTACCGTTACGGTATCTCCACTTTTGAATGCAGGATGTTCTTTTTTTGTTGAGAACGCTTCTTCTGCAATTTTAATTAAGTCCATTGTTATTAAGCTTTTATTATGTTATTCGAAATCGCAATATACACGAGCAACTTACTTTTCCCGTCAGAGATTGCGTAAAGCGGGCACAAAGTTAAAACTTTTTTTACATTCTGCAAAGAATAAATTCAAAATTCAAAATTCAAGATCGAAAATCAATTGATAATCAATATATTAATCTTATCTTTCTTCAAATTTTCAATTTACCTTCTGTCTCTTCTCTCCGGACGTTCCGAACGTTCTCTCTCCGGGCGTTGCTCCCCTTCCGGACGCTCCGGACGAGGCAATAATGCTTTGCGGGATAATTTGAATTTTCCGCTTTTCGGATCGATATCAACCAATTTTACCTGGATCATATCACCCTCTTTTATACCGGCTTCTTCAACAGTTTCAAGACGTTTCCAATCGATTTCCGAAATATGGAGCAAACCGTCTTTACCGGGAAGGAATTCGACAAAGCAACCGTATGGCATGATGGAACGAACTTTCCCTTCATACACTTCTCCTACTTCAGGAACGGCAATAATTCCTTTTATCTTTGTCAACGCCATATCGATAGCTGTTTTGTTATTGGCCGCAACTTCCACACGTCCGTAACCATCGATTTCCTCAATAGAAATAGTAGCTCCGGTTTCTTCTTGCATCCCCTGAATAATCTTTCCACCCGGACCGATGACAGCGCCGATAAATTCTTTCGGAATAATCAACACTTCGATTCGCGGAGCATGTTCCTTCAAATCCATACGTGGTTCTGAAATAGTCTCGAGTATCTTGTTCAAAATATGCATACGACCTTCTTTCGCCTGGTTCAACGCCTTTTCAAGAATTTCGTACGAAAGTCCGTCTACTTTGATGTCCATTTGTGTAGCCGTGATACCGTCACGTGTTCCGGTGACTTTGAAGTCCATATCTCCCAAGTGGTCTTCATCTCCCAGAATATCGGAAAGAACCGCAAAATTCTGTCCTTTATTCTCTGAAATCAGACCCATGGCAATCCCGGAAACCGGTTTTTTTATGGAAACACCGGCATCCATCAGGGCTAATGTACCGGCACAAACCGTAGCCATAGAAGATGAACCGTTGGATTCTAAAATATCGGATACAATTCGTATCACATAAGGATAATTTTCGGGAATCATACCTTTCAAAGCACGATGAGCCAGATTACCGTGACCAACCTCCCGACGGCCTACCCCACGTTGCGGTCTGGCTTCTCCGGTAGAGAACGGAGGAAAGTTATAATGCAACATAAAACGTTCTTTATCCTGGCACAAAACGTCGTCTACAATCTTTTCGTCGAGTTTTGTTCCCAGAGTAACAGTCGAAAGCGACTGCGTTTCTCCACGGGTAAAAATAGAAGACCCGTGAGGACCGGGTAGACAATCGACTTCCGACCAGATCGAACGGATTTCGGTGGTCTTACGTCCGTCCAGACGCAAGCCTTCATCCAAAATACAACGGCGCATGGCCTCTTTTTCCACATCGTGGTAGTATTTTCCAATCAAAGTTTCTTTTTCCGTCAATTCTTCTTCCGTGAATTGAGATTTGTACTCTTCCACTACAGCGGCAAAAGCATTGCTACGCTCGTGCTTAGCCGATCCTGATTTCGCGATGGCATATACTTTATCGTAACATTTCTCACGGACATCTTTACGAAGTTCGTCGTCGTTTACTTCATGGCAATATTCACGTTTTACCGTTTTTCCTACGGCTTCCGTCAATTCCATCTGAACACGGCATTGATTCTTAATCGCTTCATGAGCGACTTTGACGGCCTCAAGCATTTCGGCTTCCGATACTTCTTTCATTTCTCCTTCCACCATCATGATATTATCGATGGTAGCGCCGACCATAATATCCATATCCGCTTTTTCAAGCTGATCGAACGTCGGATTGATAACAAACTGTCCGTCAACACGAGCAACGCGGACTTCCGAGATAGGTCCGTTAAAAGGAATATCCGAAACAGCAATGGCAGCAGATGCCGCCAATCCGGCTAAAGCATCCGGGATATCCTTACCATCGGAAGAGTAAAGTATAATGTTCACAAAAACCTCTGCATGAAAATCATCCGGAAATAAAGGACGTAAAGCGCGGTCAACCAAGCGGCAGGTCAGGATTTCATAATCCGAAACACGTCCTTCTCTTTTCATGAATCCTCCCGGAAAACGTCCGAATGCGGAGAATTTTTCTTTGTATTCAACTTGTAAAGGCATAAAATCAACACCGGGATTAGCATCTTTGGCAGCACATACGGTCGCCAGCAATACGGTATCGTTCATGCGCAAAACAACCGAGCCATCAGCCTGTTTGGCTAACTTCCCTGTTTCGAGGGTGATAGTCCTTCCATCACCCAAATCAATTGTCTTGACAATAGGATTAATCATAAATAATCGTTCTAAAAATATATTCTTCTACATAAAATCGTACAAAGGTAATGAAAAAATCCATATATTTGCGGGATTAAACAAATTTAGGACAAAGAGCAAGGTTACCGGCAATCTTGTCTTCCCTTTGCCCCTTTTCGGAGGGGAGAGAAGTTGATGTACGAAACCCTGTCTTGTACTATGCACCATAATTATGATGTACATTATGAAAAACTTTCT
>JAITTA010000034.1 GCA_031287395.1 Dysgonamonadaceae bacterium
GTATGAATGTCGGCAAGCTCCCGTTTAACTTGCATATGCATTTGTAACCCTATTCCATGGACCGGAATTCCTCTATCCTGCATTCCTTTTATCAGGTTATTTACAGCGGTCCTCTTGGCAGAGCTGTATTCGTGGCCGAAATCATTATAAAACAAAAGAGCGTCAGGATCCGCTTCGTGGGCGCATTGGAAAGCCCAGTCGATGTATTCGGGCGCTCCTATATTCCGGGTCCAGATACATTCTTCTGCTGTCCGGAACGTACCATCGTCCTTGATGGCTTCATTCACTACATCCCAGGAAGTAATTTTCCCTTTGTAACGGCCCACAACCGTATGTATATATTCCTTCATGACTTGTTTCCACTCTTCTTTCGACCCCTGAAAATTTTGTATCCAGGTTGGCATGGCATTTGTCGATTGTTTATACCAAACCAAACAGTGTCCGTGTACCCGCATGCCGTTTGTACTGGCAAAATCGACCAGGTAGTCTGCATCATCCCAGAAATACGTATCTTTCCCTTTGCTCAGGCATCCCATTTTCATGGCATTTTCGGCCGTAATACTGCCGAATTCTTTTATGACGGTATTTCTGTATGCCGTTTTATTTTTCAGCGATTGGATGCTTAAAGCAGCGCCGACAGGGTAGGGAGCTTCTCTCAGAGACCCGATTTCTTTCCCTTTTTCATTTTCTCTGTTGTTGGCAAGATCATTGCCGGAACAGGAAGAGCATGCCAACATTCCCGTGATGAACGGGAATGTCAGCAACAGAATAAACCTTTTTGCCAGCCTGTTGATAATATCTCTATTCATAACCTTCGTTTTGTTGCAATACATGTCCGACATTTGCATCAATTACCCGTTGCGGAAAAGGTAACAACATGTGGTAGTCCTGTATACCGGGTAATTTATCCCGTTCCCCGGAGGCAATGTGATTGTATTTACGAACCCTCTCCACCAATTTCCCGGTTCGTGTCAAGGTTTCCCGGCGATGCTCTTCCGTTACCAGTTCCCGGGCCCTTTCGTCCAGGATATATTCCAGAGTGACTTGCGATGCCGTAATCGGGGAGGCATTCGACCGGATGCGAATTTGATTGATGTAATAAGCGGCTCCGTCCGATTCGCTGTTCTTCCCCTGTTTGTGTAATGCTTCTGCAAGCAACAGATAAGTATCGGCCAGCCTCAGATAGGTCTGATCCGCATAGGAATACGATTCTCCGTAGCGATTGGGATCGTCGAATGTCCAATCCCATTTACGGGTACTCATCCACCGGTTGTTATTGGTAGTCATTTTAGCGACCGTCGAATCGCAAATCACATCCTTACCGGATTTGTCCACGTACTTGCGACGAATCGCGTAATCGCTGTAACGATGGTCTTTCGTTTCGTAAAGGGTAAATACCCATGCCGTAATTCCCGCACGTCCGATTCCGCGGCCTCCATATTCCGGAGAATAATCTACGTTGAGGTTATTGTAAGCCGATACCCAGGTACGGCGCATGCAATTGCTATAACGTCCCAGTAAATTATCGACATCCGAGTTTGGAAACACCCACAATCCTTCGGTATTCCCTTCGGAAGGAAGGATATTTCCGTTATAAAACTGATCCATGAACGGACAGCCCGGTTGTGATTTTTTTATACCGTAACGTTGTGTGATCAACTTAAAATTAGAATTATTGATGACGGCCCTGGCTTTTGCTTCCGCCTCGGCGGGTTTGTTTTGCCACAAATACAACTCCGACAGGTAGTGCTGGGCAATTACCTTCGACAGGCAGGTCACATCCTGAGCATTGTCGGGTAACCACTGTTCGGCAAATAATAAATCCTGTTCCATAGCATCCTGGATCTCCGACACAGGATTGCGTTCCCAATCGTCGCGGTAATTTTCGCCGGTAATTTCTTCCAGGCTTAAGGGTACCGGTCCGAAAGTCATGCACAGGTGACGGTAAGCCCAGGCACGAATCAGACGGGCATGAGCGATGATTTCATTCTGATTCTTTTCGTCGCCTTCGGAGGAACCGCCCATCCAGTCGACGTCCGGATTTGTTGCCCGTTTGATGATCATATTGGCGGAACTGATACACCGGTAAAGAATTAAGAATAAACCCTGCTTGCTGGAGTCGCTTACGTCTCCGTTGAGAAATTGCATTGTCGGGTTCAAATCCACATTGTAACGGTTGAGCCCGCGGGTCCAGGATAATTCCGTATTCGCCCAGCCCGTATCGGTACCGATCTTCCAAATGACTCCCAATTCTGCCGACTGGATCATTTCCCGGCGTTCCTGCCGCGGGAAATTCAACAAGGCGTATTTTGCGGCAAGGAACCCGTTGTAATCGGTAAATAAATTTTCTGCAAACGCATCGTCTTTCGGTTCTTCTTTGAGGAAGGCATCCTCGTCACAACCGGCAAACAATAGAGTCGTAACGAATAAAAACAGGTAATAAATATATCTTCTCATGACTTTTTCTTTTTGATGTAAATAATTCGATATTTGATGATTTCATTATTAGAAGCCGAAACGCAATCCGAGAATATAGGAACGTGTCAGCGGTACGGTATAGTCGCTGGTAATTTCCGGATCAAGCCCAATATAATTAGTGAATGTTATCAGGTTTTTGGCATTAGCAAATACCTCCAGACGATTGAATCCGATTTTATTCAGGATTGTTTTCGGTAATTTATAGGACAAAGTCACATCGTTCAAACGGATGTAAGAAGCATCGTTCATTTTGCCAAAATAAGTCAAACCATGAGGGTTCGAATCGTCACGGTTGGCGGGATATGTATTCAATTTATTTTCCGGCGTCCACCATTCGCGTTGCCGGATATTGGATTTTCCGTCGAAAAAGACATTTGTGTACTCCGTATAGCGTGTCACTCCATTTACAGCATTCAGAAAAAAGCTGAAAGTCAGGTCTTTATAAGACAGTGTGTTCATCAAGCCTGCTACAAAATCCGGATCTTTATAGCCAATGATATCCATATCGTCCGCAGTAATTTTTCCGTCGGGAACTCCGTCGGGTCCGCTCCGGTCGATCAGACGAACATCTCCCGGCTTGGACTGGGGCATGTGAGAATTGGCGATATCGTCGCCTTCCTGCCAGATCCCATCAAAAATATAAGAATAGATGACGTTGATGGGCTTTCCGATGAACCAACGGCTACCCAGATTATCCATGGCTTTTCCATTTTCATCGAATAAACCGACATTGACGATCTTATTGCGGTTATGTGCAATATTAAAATCGGTGGTCCAGGTGAAATCTTTTGTTTTTACATTGACGGAAGAAACCTGAAACTCGATCCCATAACTACTTGTTTTCCCTATATTTTGCCGGATTGAACCGACTCCATTGATCTGAGGGATCTGCTTATTAAGCAGCAAATCGTAAGTATTGGCTTTATAAGCGTCGATCGAACCGTACAAACGTCCTTTCAGGAAAGAATAATCAATACCGGCGTTGAATTGGCGGGTGGTTTCCCAACTCAATGTAGGATCTGCCAGTTTGTTGGAATAGAATCCTATCAACGGATTTTTGTCATTATCGAGGTAGTATTCATTCGACATGGTAGGCAAAGCGGTATAGGCGCTAATAGCCTGATTACCGTTTTCTCCATAAGAAAGGCGCAGTTTCAAACGATCCAGCCAACTTCCGGCCGGTTCCATAAACGATTCCTGTTCCAGATTCCAGCCCAATGCCGCAGAAGGGAAAATTCCGAATTTGGTATTGGCTCCGAAAGCGGAAAATCCGTCGCGGCGAGCGGTCAAAGTCATTAAATAACGGTTATCGAAGGTATAATTCAATCGTAACATTTGAGACAAATTTGCCGTCTTTATATAAGAGTCTTCGGGAGAAAGGGTGGTTGCCAACTTAAACTGGTAATAGGTCATATAATCCCCCGGAAAACCGACGCCTTCGTTGTCGTGGAACTTCTGAGTGAATTGTTGCGCACTGTACACAGCGGTAAAATTCAAATAATGCTTGTCGACGCTGTAATTATAGTTCAGGATATTTTCCAGAGTCCAGTCTTCTTTCCCCTGATTATTAACTTGGGCAACTCCTCCTTTCTGTTCACCTTCCAGGGTGTTTGAAATGGCCTTGTATTGTTCGATCAAACGGTAACGGTAATTATATCCCCCGATAATGCGGTAGGATAAACCTTTCAGAAATGGAAAATCCACATGCAGATAATTCGTGGTAACCACCGAACGAGACACATCTTCCTTTTTATAATTAAGTGGTTCAAGCGGATTCGTCGCGTTCAAGTCATCCGGCCATGGATGGTATTCAATGGATCCGTCTTCCTGGTATGGAATTGTCAGAGGACTCATTTTCATCGCATTGGAAAAATTGGCTTTGGCTCCGGGACGATTATAATAACCCAACTGCGTGTTGGTCCCGAATTTTAACCAAGGTTTGATACGAGTTTCCAAATTGACGCGCAGAGTATATCTGTCGTAATTGTCATTGATCGCAATGCCCTTCAAATCCGAAACATTGGCGGCAACAAAATAGTTTGTGGATTCATTTCCTCCTGAAACAGAAAGATTGTACTCCTGACGAATTCCTGTTTGTGTAGCCAAATCGATCCATTTTGTATTTCTACCCAAATTGTATTGCTCCTGTTCAAACGAACCGACATAACCCAAGCGTTCTTTCTTAAAATTGTAAAACTGTTCCCCGTTCATCATTTCGGGGAGGTTGGCATATTCGTCGAATCCCCAAAAGCTGTCGAAATTGATACGGACTTTTCCCGTTATTCCTTTTTTGGTTGTAATCAACATGACTCCATTGGCTGCACGGGCGCCGTAAATGGCAGCGGACGATGCATCTTTCAATATTTCGATGGACTCGATATCCGCAGGATTGATCTCCGAAAGAAAACCGGAATAAGGGATTCCGTCCAATACAATCAGAGGAGAAGCATCGGCGCTGATCGAATTCTGTGCACGTACACGGATTTTGGTGTCCTGCCCTTCTACACTGGAGCTGACATTGGTTATCTGAACTCCGGCAATCTTTCCCTGTAGCGATTGAATCACATTGGTTTGAGGCATATCTTCCACCTGCGAAGGCTTGAAAGAAACGACCGAGCCTGTAATATCACTTTTACGTTGGGTTCCATACCCAACCACCACCACTTCATCCAAAAGCCGGACATCCTCTTGCAATTGAATGTCGATTTGAGTCCTGTTTCCTGCTTTTTCACGGTGGGTTTCATAACCTACATAGGAAAAAATAAGGGTGGATTCTATTGAAGGAACACGGATTTTATAATTCCCTCCACCGTCGGTGACTGTTCCTCCGCTACCAGGAATGGAAATGCTCACTCCTGCCAAAGGTTCTCCTGTATGGTCGGATACTTTTCCGGAAATGGAGATTTGTCCGGTTGTCTGTGACTGGATATTTGTAGCAAAAATTACCAGTAACAAAAAGAATAGTAATTTTCTTTTTTTCATAATCGTATATTTAATTTAAAAAGTTAATGATAAGAATGAGACAAAATTAAAGCATTCTTAAATTAAGAAGTTCTAAACATGTCCAATCTTCTTTTAAAATCGTCCAGATATTTTGCATCAATACGATTACAAGAATTTATTTTATTCATATCATGAAGATTACGGCTTTGTACGTTGTGCTGAAGCATAAATTCCAATAACACAAAGTAATACGAAGATGATAAAAGTAATATGAAGACTTTTCATGAAATCGGGGTGTACTTCGGGGGTTATTTTTTTGCCTCCGACAAATAACGACAAGGTCATTCCGGCAATCCCCATGCTGAATGCCTGACCTGTCAGACGCATGGTACCCATGGTTGCAGAGGCTTGTCCATAATATTTTTTTTCAACCGAACTCATAATGACATTGGTATTGGGAGAAGAAAAAATCCCAAATCCGATGCCCAACAAAACCAAAAATACGATCAAAACGGAAACCGGCATTTCCGGAGAAATAAAAATCATTCCTGTCAAACCCACAACTATAATAGACATTCCCATGGTTGCCAGTACGGATGGTGGTATTTTATCCGATAACCGGCCTGAAATCAAGGAAAAAACCGATTGAATACAGGCCTGTGATATCAGAATCAAACCCGCAGTACGAGCATCAAACCCACCAATGTATTGCAAATATAAACTCAACATAAACGCAACTGCCGAAGTCGCTGCATAATTGATTAATGCCGAAAGGGAAGACAAAGCAAAAATGCGATTTTTACTGATCAAATTCACATTAAATACAGGAGAAGTATAACGGCGCTCATAATAAGCAAAGAAAAGAAACAGGACCATACCGATCCCTAAAAAAAGAAATCCTTCCCAATCGGGCAATTGTGTAAATCCATAAATTAAACCCAATAACCCCAATCCATAAACAATACTACCGATATAATCGAACTTTTCTCCTTTGGCTTCAATCCATTCCCCTTTTAAAAAAAAGAACGATAACAAAACAACCACAAATCCGACAGCGGCAGACACGTAAAATATACTTTGCCATCCCCAGTAATGAGTCAGAAAACCTCCCAGAAAAGGTCCGGCTGCAAGCGATAAATAAACTACCGATGTGTTGATACCCAATGCTTTCCCTCTTTGGTTCGCCGGAAAAATTGAGGTTAAAATAGCCGTATTGGTTCCGAACAACATGGCGCTCCCCATCCCGGCAAGAAAACGAAGAACGATCAACATTTCTCCGGAAGTTGCGAGACCGCATAAGAAAGTCGTTACGGAAAATATAAAAACGCCTAAAGTATATACTTTTTTTCGGCCGATGAGATCTGCCCAACGCGCGAAAGGAATCTGAAAAATTGCAGACGATAAAAGATAAGCTGTCGCCGTCCAGGTCAATGTTACTACATCCAATGAGAAAGTTTTACCTATCTCCGGTAATGCCAAATTCAGTGCAGATCCCATAAATGGGACCAGAAATGCCGACATGCAGAGTACCAGCAACGCTTTATTCGGTTGAATATCTAATTCTTTCGTCTTCATAATTTTGTGCAAAAGTAAAAAAAAAGCGGCAGATACAAGGAAAATAATTTTTCCCCGTTCATTCATTTTTCCGGATTTTTGGCACGATTTTTTCTGTTTCTAGGAAAAAATAGTTACATTTGCCGGGACTTACACAACATAACCCATGCAACAGGCTTTTTCTTTTAATTTAAATTTGATTTTAACAAAATTTAACACATTGAATTTTGTTGATTCGTCATTTATGTTAGAGAGAGAGAGAGAGAGAGAGAGAGAGAGAGAGAGAGAGAGAGAGAGAGACTAACCTAGCCTCGCCCGCGCGTCAATATAATCATTATTTCTTTAAAAATAAACTCCTTGCAGGGACGGAACAGACTC
>JAITTA010000071.1 GCA_031287395.1 Dysgonamonadaceae bacterium
CTACACCGCTCAAAGGGCCAAAATTGAAATAAGAAACATTCATTCCTAATTTCGGAGCCGTAGTCATATTCACATCTTTGAAATCATCAATAACCGTTGCAATATACGAAATCCGGTTATTGGCAGGTTTCACATTATTTACAATAACCTCAAAAGCATCCGTAAATTTTCCATATGTTTTTGCAACAGCAGCATTAAAAGTCACAATCAGCTTTCCTTCCGTATTCGCCGGGATAACTGCAGGTTCTGTCTTCACAGTAATGTATTTGGGAAGCTTGTCGTATTTCAATGCCAAAGCCGTTTTTCCGGCGTTATATATTTCTATTATTTGTGATTTTTGACTATTTACCGGTATATTACCATAATTCAATCCGGAATCTTTCAACCGCATATCGCCTATTTGTTGAGGAAACTTTTCCTCCGGAGTCAGAGGCTTCGGGTTAACATTTCCTTTGATACTCAGAACAACCGGTGCATCACCCTGATTCATATAAACCGAAACCGTCTTGGAAATGGGACCCGGTCGCCCTTTGGCTCCGTAGGTAACGGTTACACTGCCTTTGCCTTTCGGCGCAATCGGTTCCTTAGTCCATTCAGGAGTCGTACACCCGCAGGAAGCCGTTACATTGGTGATTACAAGAGGAACATCTCCGTCATTGGTCAAGAAAAATTTGCAGCTAACATCACCGTCACTCTCGGAGACTTGTCCGAAATCGTGAGTAGTTTTATCAAATTTTGCAACCGGTTTTCCTTGTGAAAACACTATACCTGTAGCAAAAACAGCACATAATATAAGTGATAGGATACGTTTCATTATAATAAATGTATTAAGCGTTGAACATATTTTATTAACCCGGTAAAGTTAAGCATTAATACTTAAATTCTTTTTTTATTTTTTATTTATTAACATTTCAGGAAGATGATTTTCCAGTTCTACATCCTGTTCGAAAGGGGATTCGACAATCCCATTTTTTCCTCCATTTACCCCCATCAATTTAACAATCCCCTCATTTTCTTCATTTCTTTCATTCCCTTCATCATGCCACGAAAGAGCTTTTACCTGTTCAACAAATTCTCTTTCGGATTTTATTTTTTTTAACGCCATCAGGGCCGCTCGTTGTTGAGATTCCTTTTTGGAATAACCGGTTCCCGTTCCCGCCCATAACCCATTCAATGCAACTTGGCTCTGAAATACCGGATTATTTTCCTCATCCGTAAAATTTTCGATCACAGTAAAATTAAGGTCGATTCTGTATTTTTGGCTCCACTCCAATAGCTTGGATTTGAAATTAACTTCTTTTCTGGCAATCTGATCTATATTGATGTATGGTTTTATTACTTTCCTGTCAACAAATTTTTTTGCGGTAAAATAACCCTTGTCTAAATAAATTGCACCAATCAGGGCCTCCAGTGCATTTCCGAGGATATGATTTTTTTTGGTATTGCTCCTGTGAGAGGAAACAATCACTTTGTTAAGGCCCAGGTTCCCGGCTACCATATCCAGCGTTTCCCTTTTTACGATTTTAGAGCGTGTATTAGTCAGGAATCCTTCATTTCTATTCCGGAACTTCCGATATACCAAATCGGCTACTACAGCATCCAATACCGCATCACCGAGAAATTCCAAACGCTCATTATTCAGATACCGTCCGTTTTGTTTTTCTTTCGACGAAGATTTATGTAACAAAGCTTCTTCATAAAGATTCAGATTTCCGGGAAAGAAACCCAAAATCTTATAAAATGCAAAATAAGATCCCTTCTTCGGGTGAAGAAAGAATCTTATCTTTTTTATAATATTGTCAATCACTTGATTACTTCACAAATTTCTTAACGATAATACAAGCATTATGTCCTCCAAAACCAAATGTATTGGAAAGGGCTGCTCTGACCTCACGTTTCTGAGGCTTATTGAAAGTAAAATTCAGTTTATAATCGATTTCCGGATCTTCGTCTCCTTCCGTAAAATTGATTGTAGGAGGAACAATATCGTTCAGGACGGCCTGAATACAAGCCAAAACTTCAACAGCCCCTGCAGCACCGAGCATATGTCCGGTCATGGATTTTGTCGAACTAATATTCAAATCATAAGCATGATCGCCAAATACTTCCTTGATAGCTTTACATTCGGAGGGATCACCTACCGGAGTCGATGTACCGTGTACATTGATATAATCAATTTCTTCGGGTTGCATTTTGGCATCTTCCAAAGCATTGTTCATCACAAGCATAGCCCCCAATCCTTCCGGATGGGATGCCGTAAGATGGTAAGCATCAGCCGACATTCCACCTCCTACAACCTCTGCATAGATTTTAGCGCCACGGGCCAAAGCATGTTCCAGTTCTTCAAATACCAGACACACAGCACCTTCACCCATTACAAAACCATCACGGCTTGCACTGAACGGACGCGAAGCGGTTTGAGGAGAGTCGTTACGCGTCGACAACGCTGTCAATGCATTGAATCCCCCTACTCCGGATACCGTAATTGCAGCTTCGGCTCCTCCGGTTACAATGGCATCCGCTCTTCCCAAACGAATCAGGTCGAAAGACGAAATAGCGCCATTGGTTGAAGAAGCACACGCCGAAACCGTACCATAGTTTGGACCTCTGAAACCATACACCATTGAAATGTGGCCTGCAGCAATATCGCCGATCATCTTCGGAATGAAAAACGGATTAAATTTGGGTCCTATCTCCTCGTGCTGGAAATAATTGCCAACTTCTTTGTCAAATGTGTCGATACCCCCTATCCCGGAAGAAAAGACCACCCCGACACGGTCGCGATTCGTATTTTCATTATCCAGACCGGAATCTGTAACAGCTTCTTTAGCTGCCACAACTGCAAACTGAGAATATCTGTCGAATTTCCTGAGTTCTTTGCGATCGAAGTGTTCATTCGGGTCAAACCCTTTCACTTCACAGGCAAATTGCGTCTTGAATTTCGATGCATCAAATAAAGTAATGGGTCCGGCCCCACTCACTCCGTTCAACATGGATTCCCATGTGGTTTTCACATCGTTACCCAGTGGAGTGATGGCTCCCAGACCCGTTACAACTACTCTTTTTAATTCCATGAGGTTTTAAAATTGAGTTTGTTTCTTACTTTGCGTTTGCTTCAATATAAGAGATAGCGTCACCTACAGTGCCGATTTTTTCAGCTTGGTCATCCGGAATAGAAATACCGAATTCTTTTTCAAATTCCATAATCAATTCAACGGTGTCAAGTGAATCTGCTCCCAGGTCATTAGTAAAGCTAGCTCCGTTAGTAACTTCAGATTCTTCCACGCTGAGTTTATCAACAATAATAGCTTTAACTCTTGATGCAATTTCAGACATAACTTTTAATTTTTAGTGAATAATAAAATATTACTTTTTATTTTTGCGATGCAAAGGAACACATTATTCTTGAAACAAAAAAGAAAAATCGAAAAAAAATTGCACATTAATGAAAAATTTGTGCATTAACTGAATATATAAAATAATTTCAAAAGACATGAAAAAAATTGCTATTTTTGCTTCCGGGTCAGGATCCAACGCAGAAAACATAATCAATTATTTCTCTGAAAACAAAGAAATTAGCTTCCCGTTTATCATCTCTAACAAATCCGAAGCATTTGTTCATGAACGGGCAAAAAAACGAAACATTTCATCCTACACATTTAAAAAATCCGAATTTGAAAACGGTGAAGTTTTAACTCTTCTTGAAAAAGAAGGAATTGACCTGATTGTCCTGGCCGGATTCCTTCTGAAAGTCCCTGAGAATATTCTAAAAACTTACCCGCACCGCATTATAAATGTACAT
>JAITTA010000113.1 GCA_031287395.1 Dysgonamonadaceae bacterium
TTTACAGTTACCGGTTTATTCGGCTTCCGATACCATCATAACCGGAATCGAAGTACTGGAAATGTCTAAACCCGACACATCGGATTTGGGCAATAATAGGATACAGATCAAACAAAATTATCTGGTAACGTCTTTCGATTCCGCTTTATACCTGATCCCTCCATTCAGGATTGTCAGCGGGAAAGATACCGTTTATTCCAATACCCTGGGATTGAAAGTGGTTGCTCCTCAAGTGGATACGGTTTCGGCAAAATTCCTGCCCATCAAAGATGTAATAACTCCCAAATTTGTCCTGACGGATTTTCTTCCGGACTATTGGTATTGGTGGTTGACCGGATTATTGTTAATTGCAGCCCTTATCTTCATATTAATCCGTTTGTATTCGAAAAAATCGTTGATCCCGTTCCAAAAAGAGGAAATTCCATTACCTCCACATGTGAAGGCTATCAACGGACTTGACGATATCAAGGCTCAAAAACTATGGCAACAGGGACGTATCAAAGAATATCATTCATCGATTACCGATACGCTCAGAATATACATTGAAGAACGTTTCAATACGCCGGCCATGGAAATGACATCCGGAGAGATACTCGGTAAAATACGACGTATCAACGAAATAGATTCGGTATATGAAAATTTGAAACAGATTCTCCATTTGGCCGATTTTGTAAAATTTGCAAAATACCAACCGCTCCCGGATGAAAACGAACTGAGCCTGATGAATGCTTACCTGTTCGTCAATCAAACAAAAATAGAGGAGAAAATCGTCTTGAATGAAGAAAATGAAAATAATGAAAATGATAAAGTATGATATTTGCTAATCCATATTATTTTTTACTGTTGCTGCTACTCATCCCAATGATCGGATGGTATATCTGGAAGCTACGCAAATCGCAGGCCAGCCTTCAGATATCATCTTCCCAGGGATTTGACAAAGCTCCGGTAAGTTATAAAGTCTATTTGAGACATTTGCCTTTCGTATTCCGGATGATTGCGTTTTCTTTATTGGTCATTGCACTTGCAAGACCGCAATCGACAAACAGTTGGGAAAATTCAACCACGGAAGGAATCGATATCATGATGTCCCTGGATATTTCATCTTCCATGTTGGCTTTGGACCTGAAACCCGACCGTCTGCAAGCGGCAAAAGAAGTCGCCGCCTCTTTTATTGCCGGGCGTCCGACCGACAACATCGGATTGGTGATTTTTGCCGGGGAAAGTTTCACTCAGTGCCCTATGACTACCGATCATGCGGTACTGCTAAACCTGTTGAAGGATGTCGAATGCGGTATGATTCTGGACGGTACGGCAATCGGACACGGTATCGCTACTGCCGTTAGCCGGTTAAAAGACAGCCAGGCTAAATCGAAAGTGATCATATTGCTTACCGACGGTACGAACAACCGGGGAGAAATTGCTCCCGTAACAGCGGCCGAAATTGCAAAGTCTTTCGGAATCCGTGTTTATACAATCGCTGTGGGAACAAAAGGAGAAGCGTTGTATCCAGACCCTTATCGTCCGGGAAGATATATATCCCAGCCGGTGGAAATAGATGAAAAGGCATTGACGCAAATTGCTCAAATTACCGGCGGACAATACTTCAGGGCTACGGACAATAAAAAACTAAAAAGTATATACGAAGAAATCGACCAGATGGAAAAAACAAAGATAAGCGTCCAGACATACAATAAAAAGACCGAAGAATTTGTCTTTTTTGCTATGGGTGCTCTCTTGTTTCTGCTATTGGAAATGTTATTGAGATATACACTATTGAAGAATATACCTTGAAAGGTATGAAGTGATAGGCTATAAGTTGATTACGCACAATAAAAACTTAGAACTTAAAACTTAAAATTTAAAATTTAGAACTTAAAAAACATGTTTAGATTCGAACATCCGGAATATTTATACCTGCTTTTCCTGTTGCCGGCCTTTTTGGGCTTGTTCATTTTTTCAATGATACAAAAGAAAAAAGCCTTGAAGCGCTTCGGATATATGCCGACGATACGTTTGCTAATGCCCGACGTATCCCTGAAAAAGCAATATTATAAGTTTTGGATCCTTCTGGCTTGCATCGCCCTTTTTGTATTCATTATTGCCCGGCCTCAATTCGGCTCCAAATTGGAAACGGTAAAGAAGAAAGGGGTGGAAGTCATGGTTTGTCTGGACGTATCCAATTCCATGCTATCGAACGATATCACTCCGACCAGACTGGATAAATCAAAACAGATCCTGTCCAAACTGGTTGATAACCTGAAAGACGACAAAATCGGCCTGATCGTATTCGCCGGTGATGCATTCATCCAGCTTCCAATTACGTCCGATTACGTATCTGCTAAAATGTTCTTATCATCAATTAGTCCCAGCATGGTACCAACACAGGGAACTGCTATTGGAGCCGCCCTGAATCTGGCGATGCGTTCTTTCACACCATCGGAGACAAGCGAAAAAACAATCATCCTGATTACCGACGGGGAAAATCACGAAGACGATGCTCTCGGGGCTGCTAAAGCCGCTGCAGAAAAAAATATCAAAGTGAATGTGTTGGGTGTCGGAAGTCTACAGGGAGCCCCGATTCCTATCGGAGGCGCCAATAATTTCCTGAAAGACGCTCAGGGAAATGTGATTATTACACAGCTCAATGAACAGATGTGCCAGGAAATAGCAACCGCAGGAAACGGTATGTACACCCGTACGGATAATACCAATTCCGCATTAAAAGCCATCCAGAACGAAATTGACAAAATGAGTAAATCCGATATTGAAAGTAAAGTGTATTCTGATTATGACGAAAAATACCAGATTTTAGCGTGGATTGTCCTGTTCCTGTTGATCCTCGAATTTTTTATCATGGATCGTAAAAACAGAATATTCAAAAAAATTAAACTATTTTCGTAATCAATATGAGACATAAATTGTTCATAATATTATCGATATTGCTAAGTTATTCAAGCCTTTCTTTCTCACAGAAAGAAGTAAGGAACAAACTACGTGCGGGAAACAAAGAATACCGTCAGGAAAAATATACGGAAGCGGAAATAACTTACCGTAAAGCGTTGGAAACAAATGCCAAATCTCCGGAAGCCGCTTACAACCTGGGTAAT
>JAITTA010000278.1 GCA_031287395.1 Dysgonamonadaceae bacterium
TTGGTCATGTCCGGAAAAACACTTCCTCATGCCCTTTCCATGCTTGTTCCGGAAAGCTGGAACAGCCAAAATCCGATTTCCGACGAATTAAAAGCATTTTACGAATATCATAGTATCATCATGGAACCCTGGGATGGCCCGGCAACTTTACTTTTCTCCGACGGACGCTATGCCGGGGGAATGCTTGATCGTAACGGACTGCGCCCGGCACGTTACCTGATCACAAAAAATGATATGATGGTCGTAGCATCTGAAGCCGGAGTCCTGACTTTCGACGCTTCGGAAATAAAAGAAAAAGGACGCCTCCAACCGGGAAAGATGTTGATGATCGACACTTTAGAAGGAAAAATTCATTACGATCCCGAATTGAAAGAAGAATTGGCTCAAGCCTATCCTTACGGAGAATGGTTATCAAAAAACAGGATTATTCTTTCTAAAATTTCTTCAGGAAGAACTGTTAAATACGACCTGGA
Organism: Dysgonamonadaceae bacterium; assembly: GCA_031287395.1. Classification (GTDB taxonomy): domain Bacteria; phylum Bacteroidota; class Bacteroidia; order Bacteroidales; family Azobacteroidaceae; genus BNXB01. Next base: position 474 of record JAITTA010000278.1, read on the forward strand.
AGATTTTTCAAAATACCTCCGGGCTTTCGGTTACAACAAAGAAGATATTGAGAAGATAATCCTTCCTATGGCTTTGGAAGGGAAAGAACCCGTGGGATCTATGGGAAATGATACCCCTTTGGCTGTCCTTTCCGAAAAACCTCAACGCTTATTCAATTATTTCCGGCAGTTATTCGCCCAGGTAACCAACCCCCCGATTGATCCGATCAGAGAAGAACTGGTCATGTCGTTGTCGCTGTATATAGGCTGCCAAGATGCAAATATCCTGGAACCCACACCTGACTTATGTAAAATGGTAAAATTGCAAAGTCCGGTTATCCGCAACGACGATCTGGATATTCTCCGTCACTTGGAGTACAAAGGGTTTAAAACCATCACGATTCCCTTATTATTCAAGATAAAAAAATCGGAAGAAGCCTTAGCTCTCGAACAGGCCATCGAAAGTCTCTGCGAACAAACGGAAGAAGCCGTCGACAAAGGATACAGCTATATTATCTTAAGCGACAAAGGAATCTCCGCAGATAAAGTGGCAATTCCTTCTTTACTCGCAGTTGCAGCCGTACACAGCCACCTCATCAGGAAACGGAAACGGATGCAGATTGCTATTGTAGTGGAGACAGCCGAAGTGCGGGAAGTGAACCATTTCGCCCTGCTTTTCGGGTTCGGGGCTACGGCAGTTAATCCGTACATGGCATTCGCAATACTCGATGATAAAGTAAAAAAACACGAAATACAACTGGATTATCATACTGCCGAAAAAAATTATATCAAAGCAATCAACAAAGGACTGTTGAAAATACTTTCCAAAATGGGGATATCCACCCTTCGCAGTTATCGCGGCGCTCAAATATTCGAATCAGTGGGTATCAGCCAACCGATTTTAGATAACTATTTTCATGGAATACCCTCCAGGATTGGAGGTATCGATCTGAATGATATTGTCTCGGATGCTTTGAAAGACCACCAAAGAGCATTTGCCGACAATGATAGTGAAGACAACGAACAACTCGAAAGCTCAGGTAATTATACTTACCGGAAGGAAGGAGAATACCATTCATGGAATCCGGAAACAATTTCCAGGCTACAGATAGCAACTCGTTTGGGTGACTACGAAAAATTCAAAGAATACACCCAAATTGTAGATAATAAAATGAAGCCGGTTTTCCTGCGGGATTTCCTCGAATACAAAAGAAATCCAATTGATATTTCGGAAGTGGAACCTGTAAGTGAAATCACAAAACGATTCGTCACCGGCGCTATGTCTTTCGGCTCAATCAGCAAGGAAGCTCACGAAGCCATGGCCATCGCCCTGAACACCCTGAACGGGAAAAGTAATACCGGAGAGGGAGGAGAAGACCCCGAACGGTTTACAACCGGGGAAGATGGACTGAACCGTCGGAGCGCTATCAAACAAATTGCTTCGGGACGTTTCGGAGTGACGGCAGAATACCTGGTCAATGCAGACGAACTCCAGATCAAGATCGCACAAGGCGCTAAGCCCGGAGAAGGAGGACAGTTACCGGGATTCAAAGTGGACAAGATCATTGCAAAAACCCGTCATTCAATTCCGGGAATTACATTGATCTCTCCTCCCCCACACCATGATATTTATTCTATCGAAGATTTGGCACAATTAATTTTCGACCTGAAAAATATCAATCCGGAAGCCAGAATCAGTGTCAAACTGGTGGCTGAAAGCGGAGTAGGAACCATCGCTGCCGGCGTTGTAAAAGCAAAAGCGGATATGATTGTTATCAGCGGCACTGAAGGAGGAACAGGTGCCAGTCCCATGAGTTCCATAAAACATGCCGGAATATCCGGAGATCTGGGTCTGGCAGAAACTCAACAAGTCTTGGTAATGAATAACCTGAGAGGATTTGTCCGGCTTCAAACAGATGGACAACTGAAAACGGGAAAGGATATCATTGTCTCGGCAATGCTCGGAGCAGAAGAATTCGGATTCGCCACAAGCGCACTGATCGTACTCGGTTGCGTAATGATGCGTAAATGCCATTTGAACACTTGTCCGGTAGGTATTGCAACCCAAAATGAAAAACTCAGATCCAGATTCAGGGGAAAATATGAATACGTCATTCATTTCATGACCTTCCTGGCCCGGGAAGTACGGGAACACTTGGCGGAGATGGGATTCAGAAGTATGGACGAAATTGTCGGAAGAACCGACCTTCTGAAAGTGAGAAAATGGGATTCCTACAAGAATCCTAAAACAGAAAAAATCGACTTGTCAAAAATGCTCTTTTTCTCCGACTCCGGCAACGATATCCGTTTCACAAAACCTCAGGATCATAAAATCGATCGCATCCTGGATCTGGAATTAATCCGCAAGTCAAAACCGGCATTGGAAAGGACCCTGCCGGTAAAAATGCAAGTATCCATCTCCAATACCGATCGTGCAACAGGCGCCATGTTGTCGGGAAAAATTGCAAAACAGCGTGGTAGCACCGGATTTCCGGACGATACCATTCATGTGGAATTCAAAGGTTCTACGGGACAAAGTTTCGCTGCTTTTCTTACAACAGGGGTCACTTTTCACCTGGAAGGAGAAGCCAATGATTACTTGGGGAAAGGACTTTCGGGAGGTCGTGTTGTCGTTGTCCCGCCACGTAACAGTACTTTTGCCCCGGAAAACAATATTATCGCAGGAAATACGCTTCTTTACGGAGCCACTTCAGGTGAAGTTTATATCAACGGACGTGTTGGCGAACGTTTTTGTGTCCGGAATAGCGGAGCTATCGCCGTCGTCGAAGGCGCAGGCGACCATTGTTGTGAATATATGACAGGAGGTCGTACCGTAGTACTTGGTTCTGTCGGAAAAAACTTTGCAGCCGGAATGAGCGGAGGATTGGCCTATGTCCTCAACATGGAAGAAAATTTCGATTATTTCTGTAATATGGAAATGATTGAACTTTCTCTCATCGAAGACAAAGCCGATAACAATGAATTATATCAGTTGATTGCCAATCACTACCATTATTCTCAGAGCCCTCTGGCCAAACGTATCCTGGAAAATTGGGAAGAATACCTCAAACACTTCATCAAAGTAACTCCAATCGAATACAAAAAAGTATTGCAAGAGGAAAAAATGGAAGTATTAAAACAAAAAATTGCACAAGTTGAATCGGACTACTAATCAATTACGAATTACAAATTGAAAGAATACCTGAAACTTAATTTGTAATTCGTAATTTGTAATTAAATAGCTATGCATAACTCATTTTTAACAATAAACAGGAAAGAAGCCGGTTATCGTCCCATATTAGAACGCATTGCCGATTTCGGAGAAGTAGAACAAACATTAAACCAGGAAGACAGAATGTTACAGGCTTCCCGCTGTATGGATTGTGGAATTCCGTTTTGTCATTGGGCATGTCCGCTGGGAAACCTTATGCCCGAATGGCAAGATGCATTGTCCAAAGGGAAGAGGAAAGAGGCTTATGATATTCTGACTAAAACAAATAATTTCCCGGAATTCACAGGACGTATTTGCCCGGCCCTGTGCGAGAAAAGTTGTGTTCTGATGTTGAGTGAACAACAACCGGTTACCATCCGTGAAAACGAGGCCGCCATCGCAGAATATGCATTTCAGGAAGGTTATATCAAACCTCTCCCGCCTAAAGTACGCACCGGAAAGAAAGTTGCAATCATCGGTTCCGGACCTGCAGGACTGGCTGCTGCAGATATTCTCAATAAAAAAGGACATACCGTCACTGTATTTGAAAAAGAGGAAGAACCGGGGGGATTGTTACGTTTTGGAATCCCCGATTTCAAATTGAATAAAGGAATCATCGACCGCCGGCTGCATATTCTTAAAGAAGAAGGTATTGTTTTTCAATGTGGAGTTGAAGCAGGAAAAGACATCGAAGTAGAAAAATTGATTTCCGGATTCGATGCGGTATGCCTCGCTGTCGGAGCAGGTGAAGCGCGAGATTTGAAGGTGGAAGGACGTTCTTTGAAAGGAATTCATCTTGCCCTGGAATTTTTGCAACAGCAAAACCGGGTGATTGCAGGAAAACAGATACCAACTACGGAATTGATATCCGCGAAAGATAAACACGTTTTAGTTATCGGAGGAGGAGATACCGGTTCGGATTGCGTCGGAACTTCTATCCGGCAAAAGGCGGTAAAAGTAACACAAATTGAGATTTTACCCCAGCCACCGGTTGATTGTAATCCGGAAACTCCTTGGCCAGCTTATCCGAATGTATTGAAAACCTCCAGTTCCCACCAGGAAGGATGTACCCGTGCGTGGAACCTTTCTACCAAACGCTTTACCG
>JAITTA010000125.1 GCA_031287395.1 Dysgonamonadaceae bacterium
CAAAGGAGAAAACCGTTGCACCGTCCAGGGTAAAACAAGATCCGCTCTCCGGATGATATCGTGTAAATAAGGATCCGGCAAACAGTCCGCATTCAGATCGCGCCAGAAAGTAGGAACTCCCAGCATTACGGAACAGCCGCCGTATTGAGGGTCATTTTTCAAGAAATCGATTAACCGGTCCAATCCGATATTCCGGATATTGTAAGGACGGTCGGGGAATCCGATGCCCCAAATGGCGACGAGAGGTTTTCCGTTATGATGCAGGTACGTTTTTGCGCCGTTTTGATTTGTTACTTTGAGTTCATCGACTAAAAATTTCCAGTCTTCTATAATGGAAGAACAATCTTCACCCCGCGCTTTCAAACCGGATAAATCGTACAGGACGGCGATTGCTCTGTTATTGAAGGAAGCTGCATTTACGGCCTGTTGTATGACTGTAGACGAATTCTTTCTCGATTCGGGAGTCCTGGTTGTATTGAAAAACCGTTGCATAAAAACACCGTCTAACCCGTATTCTTTCATCCATTTGAAATGCAGGTCGACCGTACTTTTGTCACTTGAATTAAAAAAACGGGCCGTAGAACCGTCGGCTAATTTCAGTCCCGTAGGATATGTTTTTTCATATTCGCTTACATCCGGCCACATATCTATCCGGATATTTTTTTCATCGGGATACATGATCCCGTCGGCAGGCGCCCGGAACCATCCCTGGTATCCGGCCATAATCAGACCTTTGTAAGATGGATAACCGGTGGCTTTTGAATGTTTGTTCTGGGATTGAACTATGCTTATACCCAAAAACAACATGGAGGAAATAAAGAATAATCTCATGGTATCATTATTGGATTTGTTAATAAAAGTTAAAATTGAAATCCGGTTTTAATTTTTATGCAATAATAATGATGATAACTTAATAAAAGCATTAATAAAATGCTTAATATGAAATAAATTTTTTATTAATGGTTTTATTAATTGTTTTATTAAGCGGTTTCAATCATATTTGTACGCATAATATCAGAAAGTATGTATCATGAAGAATTTGAATTTTATTATTTCTTTGCTTTTGTTTTCCGGAATGATACCAGCACAAAACCGTCCGGATGGGAATAGATTATTTTATAACTACCCGTTTGCTCCGTCGGAAGGATATATTAATAAGGTAGAAAAACAATCCAGGGATGAGATCTGCCTGAATGGATTGTGGGATTTTCAAGGGGTCCCTTTACCCGAAAATTATCGTGCCGGGCAAGGTATTGCTTTGGAATTGCCTCGTCCGTCGGAGAATCGGTGGGATAAAGTCAAGATAAAAATACCTTCCCCTTGGAATATCAATTCGTTTGCAAACCGGGAACTTGAAGGTCCAGACCATCGCAATTACCCGTCATATCCTAAGGAATGGGATCAAATTAAGATGGCCTGGATGCGGAAACCGGTTGTCATTCCTCCGGATTGGAAGGACCGGATTATCCGGATCCATTTTGAAGCGGTGGCCGGTTTTGCCGAGGTCTATGTGAACGGGAACAAAGCAGGAGAAAATTTTGATTTATTTCTTCCGTTCGATGTGGACATCACCTCTTTTGTGACTCCCGGACAAACTGCTGAGATCCTTGTAGGAGTGCGTAGCCAATCCCTTTTTGAAGATCGTTCTACTTTGGGCAGAAGAATTGTGCCTGCCGGTTCTATGTGGGGGTATCATGTAAACGGGATATGGCAGGATGTCTCCCTTTTCGCGGTTTCCAGGATTCATATAGATCAAGTTTATGTAAAACCCTTGGTTTCCCGGGATACTTTGGAATTGGAGGTTGTGCTGAAAAATTATTCGCTCAAGAGCGCGACAGTCGATTTAAGCGGAGATGTCCGGAAATGGATCAACAAAGCGGGGACAGACGTCAATCATGCTCCGGTTCCGGAATGGGAACTGGCTCAAACGGCATCGTTGTCTCTTCCGGACCGGAAAATAACGATTCCGGCAGCAGGAGAACAAAAAATGACCCTTCAGATACCGGTACAGAATGAGACGCTGGACTACTGGACTCCGGAATACCCCAATCTTTATGGTTTGACCCTGACTTTACAGGATAAGAATAAGATAATTGATACTAAATACGAACGTTTTGGTTGGAGAGAATGGACATTCTCCGGAACGACACAGCTCTTGAACGGCAAAAAGATTGAGCTGAAAGGCGATTCCTGGCATTTTATGGGAATCCCTCAATTAACGAGAAGGTATGCCTGGGCCTGGTTCAAAGCCTTGAAAGATGCCAATGCGAATGCAGTGCGTCCTCATGCCCAGGTGTATCCTCGTTTTTACCTGGACGTTGCCGATGAAGCAGGAATTTGCGTGTTGGACGAAACCGCCATCTGGGCCAGTGACGGGGGGCCGAAAATGGACTCTCCGAAATTTTGGGAAGCTTGTAAAAATCATCTGGAACGTATGGTGTTGCGCGACAGGAACCATGCTTCGGTTTTCGGTTGGAGTGTCAGCAACGAAAATAAACCGGTTATTTTACATGTATTTAAAAAACCGGAATGGATGACTTTCCAGAAAACAGCCTGGCAGGAATGGTACGATATTGTGCGCCGGAATGATACTACCCGTCCCTGGGTTTCGAGCGACGGAGAGGATGATGGAGATGGTATCCTGCCGACAACTATGGGGCACTACGGAGACCTCAATTCCATGAGAAATTGGCAGGCAATCGGCAAACCTTGGGGAGTCGGGGAACATAGTATGGCGTACTACGGTACTCCGGAACAGGTTTCAAAATACAATGGAGAAAGGGCTTATGAGTCGCAACTCGGACGCATGGAAGGATTGGCTTACGAGTGTTATGAACTGATTGCTAATCAACGTAAGATGGGAGCATCTTATGTTTCGGTTTTCAATATTGCCTGGTATGCTTTGCAACCTCTTCCTTTCGGGAAAAAAGAATTGGGAACTCCTCCCTCTTTGGAGAAGGATGGAGTTTATTTTCCTGATTATCAAGAGGGTATATTTGGAGTGCAACCCGAACGAATAGGGCCCTATTGTTCTACGTTTAATCCCGGGTATGACCCCGGATTACCGTTGTATATTACATGGCCTATGTTTGATGCGATCAGAGCTGCCAATGCTCCGGACGGACCTGCCTGGTCGGAATGGAGCGTAATGCCTGAAAAAGAAACTTCGACATTGGCTACAGTCCCGGAGAAAAAATATCGGGAGGTCTTTTTTGCCGGGGAAGAAAATTCGGAAATAAAGACCTTATTTGAAGATCATGGCATTGCTTTTTCCACAAAAATAAAGACCCCGGAAAAAACCTTGATCATTATCGACGGAAGCCGGATCCCGGCGGAAAAGGAGAAAATAAAGATGAAGGATCTGCTGTCAAAAGGAGCCGATTTATGGCTCTGGGGTCCTCTTCCCAGTACGATCGATGCCTATGATAACATATTGCCTGCAAAATTAATTTTAAAGGAACGTAGAGCTTCTTCTTATATTCCCCGGCAAAAATCGTGGTTGAAACAAATGGTCAATTCGGATTTTTATTTTTCTGAAATACAACAGAACGAAGCTTCTCAATACGGAATGGAAGGTGAATTTGTCGATGAAGGAGAGGTTTTATTGCATGTTTGCAATACAAACTGGCGAAAGTGGAACAAGCGCCCTGAAGAGCTGAAGACGGCGGCTATACTCCGCAGTGAGAACGAAGCTAAAGGCCCGTCTCCTGTTTTTGTCAAGTACCGGTCAGGGTATTCGTCTTATTATGTCAGCACCTTGAATCATTTTGCATCGACCGAAAAAGGATATAATACCCTTGAAAAGATATTGGCTCAGGCCGGGGTGCCTTCCGAAGGGAAGAAGATTTCCGAAACATTGATCGATCGCGACGGAAATATAAAAATAACGGCTTTGTTCGAGAAAAAACAAAATAATAAAACGGTCTACAGTTTCTCCGTATGGAGTCCCCGTCCGTTAGACGATTTGTTGATAGAACCGGATATGCCGAAATTGGATTTGGAAGTGAGTCCCGAAGCCGGTTGTGAATTTACTTTGAATGGAAAGAAACAAACGTCTTACAGGACATTACCGTTGAAACAGGGCTGGAATCAATTTATTATTGCTGTTCCGTCCAACGAAAAAAGGACGAACATCCGTTTCCGGTGCGGAAACAATGCCGGGTTTATTTCCCAGTTGAAAACAGCTTTCGGAAATTAAGTTTTAGATTATAAGTTTTAGGTTGGGTTTACACACGGCAGAAACTTAAAACTTATAATTTACTTCACTATTTCTTCAAACGACAGCTTTGTTTTGATTCCCAGTAGTTTGACGTGTTCTTCGGAAAATTTGTTGAAGCTCAACAGCGCCTGCTTTTTCTTGTTGAGCCGGAATAAGGTATTGCATTTCAGACGGATACCGGTTTCTTCGATGTCATCGTGTAGTAAAATCACTTCCGATATTTTCAACAATAGGATCAGTTCGTCTTTCAGTTCCGGAAGAACGGCTTTTTTCAACAGAAATTCGATAATCAGATTGGAATAATCGGTTTTGATGTCATCAAACCATTCCGTTTCATAAAGAGGCAGGAGTTTTCCTTTACAGGCGATATCCAACATTTCATTTAAAAGCGATTTGTCTAATTCCGGTTTCTTTTCCATGGCGGCGACAAGGGACAAGACGCTTTCATAATCACAAAAAACAGGATTATCGGAAGTTGTCATCCAATAGCCCTTGTTATTGATTATTTTCATATCTCCGACATTTTTCAATAGAATCCGGAGTTTGTTGATGTATACGTTCCGGTTGTTCAGGGCGCTTTTCTCGTCTTTGTCATACCACAATATGTTCCGTAATCCGGAAGAGGATATTCCTTGTTTATTCCGGATGGTTGATAATAAGATGAGTAAAAAGACTTGCCTGGTAGTTGGAGTGAAATTACGGGATATATTATTGCCTTCCTGGTCGAATACGGTAAAATTTCCTAATAAACCGATAGATGGGAACTTAACCGTCTGATTTTGCGATTCCGTAAAAATGGAAGTGGCGATATCCTGGGAATTCCCGGCTAAAAGCTTGAATTTTTGTTTTTTCAGCGACTTTTTCCCGAAAAAAAATAACCATACAAGTAATAAAACGCCCGGAATAAATAGGATGATGGTTACCCATTGATTCCGGTTCGATTGCACAGGTGGCATTTGATGGATATCACTTAAACTCAGGGGAGGGTAGGCGATTGTATAAATATTGATTTCGGAATCGTTATTTTTTCTTGTCGCTGTAACCGCAATCAATTGCGACTGATCGTCCGGTTTCATCAGGTCGCAATAAGATTCGACGTCGTTAAAAAAGTAGGAAATGGAATCTCCCAATACCTGAAATTCCGGGGAATTGATTTTATATTCGTGTAGGACAATATAAGTTTCGTATTTTTTATTTGGATAGGAAATGGTATAAAACGCTTGTTTTTGTTCATTGACGATCAATGAATTTCCATTTGTGAAATGGGATTTGATATTGTCTAACTCCCAGATCTTTCTTACCGAAAAATCTTTTATATCGATGCTATATAAGTCATAATAATTTTGAGGGGACTCCCGTTGATCTCCCGATTCGTTTCCGAATCCTCCGAAATAAAGATATACGGAGTCTTTCCAGTTTCCAAAGCTGGCAAGGTAACGTGGATTGATGAATTGGGATAAATTGAATTGTTTCCATGTGTTATCTTTTTCGGAGTATTGTTGTAACAAGCCGGAATAAGTATGGAATCCATATCCTCCCATTGTAACCAGCGTATGCTCTTTACTGTGGAAATATTTGCTGTGGTGCCAGAAATTTGGTTCGGCTTTTGTCGATTTTTCGTTATCCCACTCCATTTTTTGGAAATCGAATTTTGCCTGCTGGTTACTTTTGAAATCGTATGAGATCAATTGGTCTTTTCCGGCATCATATACCAATTGGTTTGCCATATTATTAAATGGGACACCTTTGACGGATAGCGTATCGGTTTGTCCGTTTTTAACATGGTAAACCAGAATCCGGTTGTTTTTAACGATGAAAACTCGTGCCCGGTGCCGGTCGAATGCAATCTGCTGATAAATTTCGGGAACCAGGAGTGTTTTTACTTTTTTCCACTTAGCGTGGTTGTCGATTACCCAAAGCGGGTTAAGGACGGACGCTTTATCATTTTTACATGAATCATATACACAATTGTACCCGTGTTTTCCCAGTTCCCAATTCCGTACCAAATCCTGTTTTTCATTGAATATACGGATATTTTTGACGATCATTGGAGGAACATCGGTGATCGAAAATTTTTTATTCGTACTTCCGCCGAAAAAGATATTGTATTCGGATATTTCTTTGAGGTTATAATAAACAGATTTGCTATTACCGTTGAAATTCAGAGTAATCCGGTTTTTAACAGGATTGAAAGAAAGTTTGACTTTGATCCATTCGTCGGCAACGTAATTCGGTATATCATAGATCGAAAATTGCAATAAGGTGTTTTTTCCGATAATCATCAGGTAGCTATCCCAGACTTTGACATCTGAAATGAGGTCGATATTCAGGCTGTCATTTCCCAGGATACGGAAAATATAACCGAAGTTTTCAATATCGGAATTCAGTTTGATATCAAATTCCATTGAGAATCCTTTGGGAAACTTCAGCGGTTTTTCGGGTGTTAAATCCAAACAGGTCCTTTTGTCTTTATCTACTTCGAACGAATAAAAATGTAAACCTTGCCTGATGTTATCATCGGCAGTCACGTGAAATGCGTAACAGCATAATAATATAAGAACAGCGTGTTTTCGAATAAGAGACAACATGAAATGAAATTTATTGGATCTGTGTTTTACAACGTTATCTTTTTTCCTGTGCTATACAGGGAAAAAAATGAAGCACAAAAGAATGAATATAAGTATGGCTCTGATTCTCATAATCTTATAGATAAAATGTTTGTATAAATTCTTTTACTGCCTACAAATATATCAAAATTATCCAGGTATAGCAATCTTTTACCTTGAAATATTTACAAAACATAAAACAAGGAAGACGCATCGTCCTCTTTCCACTAATAACCGTCAGGGAAAGATAGAAAATTGTTTCATATCTAATTAAATTAATTTTTAATCAATTTTTTCAATACCTAGTTTGTATTATTAATTTTAAAATACATATTTATTGTATTTTTTACATTTTTTTACATTTTTTTGTTTGCGATTTTTATTTTAAGTATTACCTTTGTTTCGTAAAAGTGAGAAAAAAGTAGAAACTATTTTCTACAACATGGGGATAAATATTCAGATACAAATCATGTAACCTTGTGCTAAGGGGCATGAACTACAAAGAAATCGTGATCATTATATGATAAATCATGTACGATCCTTAGAAATATGACGTACATGTTGTGATACATTTGGAAACCTTTCGAAAAGTCTTTGTAAAATTTAATTTATCTTCGTTTTGTTGAAATTTTTTTAATCAAACTTAAATATTTATGAAGACAAATTTCATTAACTACAAACCATTTTTAAAACCACGACTGTTTGCTCCTGAATTTAAAAATAAAATCAGAAAATTTTTATGGTTTTGCACCTGTATTATTGTGTTTGTTATGAGTGCTCAAGCGCAGCAAGTTTCCTTTCTTATTGCTTTAGATGACTTGGTTTCTACCGGTCCTATGCAAAAAGTAAAAGTCAATGTGTTAGCGAATGATGTCGTGCTCTGTTCGGATTATACCTTGCATATTATTTCTGCATTAAATCCGACAACACAAGGTGAGGCAATCGTATTACCGGGAGGCTATATCGAATTTACACCCGGTATCAACTGTCGGAACACCACTGTAGACATTGATTACAAGACTTTATGCGGCAATGATTCGGCGACAGCTACGCTGTCTGTAAATGTTACTGAATTCAACTATCCGGTCAATGTGATCGATGAAAACGTAAGTTGCTATACTGAGATGAATAGCGATATAACCTTTGGTATCAGAGAGAAATTTAAGACGGAAAACGGTAGTCCTGCTACAGGTTATTGTATCGACGGAATGTCTTCTCCTCTGGTTGGAGACCTCAACAGTGACGGAAAACCGGAAATCGTGATGATGGGAGTAACCAATGGATTTGCAGCAGGAGCGTCTCTATCTGTACGATACATTAATATTTACAATGGACAAACCGGAGAGAGAATATATCGGTACGATATGGGAACTTCCTTTACAATGGGCGATCCTTATCACCGTGCGCCGGGACAGTTAGCGCTTGCCGACCTGGATAATGATGGGATAGGAGAGATAGTAGTTGCTACGCCGAATGGAATGGTACGTGCCTTTAAACCGGTTTTCGACGGGACAACTATCACCGGAATGAATCAGATGTGGGTAGGGAAAGCAAACGGAATAGATGTGAGCTATGCCGCTCCTTTAACGGCGAGTCGAACAATATTTGGTTATCCTCATCCTTATATAGCCGATCTGAATGGCGACGGAATTCCTGAAGTAATAGTCTATAACAAAATATTCAACGGAGCGACCGGAGCACTACTGATGTCATGGCAAAACGCTGCTGCCGGCTCTCTTAAAAACAGCTCCATTACCGGTACAAATGGTTTAAGTACTACTATGGATAACTCGCCTGCTTCGGAGGCTACTGCCTCTGGCATAAGAAATGTTGCTATGACCGGCCGGTGTGTAGCTTCAGGATCCCATAGCGATTCCTACCTGGCGGTTCCTGCCATCGTGGATATTGATGGAGACGGACAACAGGAAATTATTACGGGTAACCGTATCCACAAATTTCAGTTCAACAGTCTTACCAATCATACACAAAATACTTATTCTACCGTGGAAGGCCCTGCTTCAGCAACCTTGCCGGTTACTACAAACGGCGCTACAACTACTTTTTATCTTAGTGACGGTTTTACCCGCGTAGCGGATATTGACGGTGACGGATCCCTGGATATAGTAACGGTTGCTGTGGCCAACAATGGAAGTCGGGACGTCAATATACTTGTTTATGTATGGGACCCTCGTTATCCAAATGTTGTGAAAGCGGCTAATACGTTTTACTCCGATGGTACCTACGGAAGTTTTTCCATTCCTTTTATTGGTGATATTAACGGGAAAAATGATGGATGGGACGGTTTCGATTATAACCGAAAACTTCCTGAAATCTGCATTCTCGGAGGTGGTATGTACATCAATAGGGTTAATAACAATAATGGACGAAGCGGTATCCTTTTTCATCCGTTATCCGATGAAAAATTGCGTCAGGGTACTGCCGAAAATTCGGGAACTGCTGCCGGTTGGAACAATAATCAGATTAACAATGCCAATAGAAGGTTCAACCGTCGACCGTTAGGCGGCTCCGGGCATATCATAGGTTTAACTTACGATGCCCAGGCTACAGCGGTTTACGAACGGCTGAAAGTAAGTTGGGGTTTGGAGCATGCCGACGATTCCAACAATACGGGTATTACGTTATTTGATTTCGATAACAACAATACAATGGATATCTGCTATCGTGACGAAAATACATTACGGGTTATATCCCCTAAAAAAGGGAATAACGGTGCTGGTAGCGATTATGTAATGTTAAATGAAACCGAAAGTACAGTAGGTTCTTCTATTATGTTCAGA
>JAITTA010000315.1 GCA_031287395.1 Dysgonamonadaceae bacterium
TGTTGAACAATACATGAAGGGAGAGATTCGCCTTTCATCCGGCAAAGGACTCACCGTAACCGTAATAATACCTGATTGTATCATTAAAAAGTAAGATATGTACAACGTTGACAGGACAATCAATATAATGATTGTTGACGATTCCGACTCCTATAGGGAAACTCTTGAACGGAGGTTTTCACGTAACCGGTTCAACCAGGATACCCCATACAAAATCATTTCAGCCAATAGTGCGGCCAGCGCTATCGAAAAAATTTCGGCATGTTCCGGAACAATCGACGCTTTCCTCATTGACATCCGAATGGAAACCGACAACGCAGGAATTACCCTTATTGAATACATCCGAAGAAAAGAACAGTTCAAATACTCTCCGATCATAGTCATCACCGGACAACCGGGTGAATACTCCGAAAACAGGATCAAACACGAATACCTCATCCATGGATATATCAATAAATCGGATAATGTGGACGTACTGGAAGAAGTCCGGAAAATCATTGTTCAACACAAAATATCAAAGAAAAATGAGTTGAATAAATTCCGTACGGAAGTGGAACGAAATATGGGCAGTTGCAAGAAGATGCAGGAGGTCTTCAACCAAATCGAAAATTGCAGCCGGATAGAGAATCCCGTTATATACATCGACGGAGAAACGGGAACCGGAAAGTCTCTGATAGCCGGATATTTCCACAACATCAGTAACAAGGGGGGTGTTTTCATTGATTATAACTGCAGTACTCCTGTCGGTACGGATGAAAATATCCTGAAAAGTATCCTGTTCGGAGCAAAAAAAGGATTTCTGAGCGCCGATCATAAAGGAAACGAAGGATTAATCAAACAAGCCGAAAACGGCACTTTATTCCTGGACGAATTCCAAAACGTAAGCATAGAAATTCAATCTATGCTTATTAAAGTGATCGAAAGCAAACAATACCGTTCATTAGGGTCTGAAGAACTCCGGAAGTGCAATATAAGTTTTCTGATAGCAGGGAATAAAGATATAAAAGAGCTGGTTAATGAAAAACTGATACGGGAGGATTTCTATTTCCGCATCCATGATATCGTTAAAGTGCCGCCTCTCCGAGAAAGAAAAAGTGATATTCCCTACTTCATCGATAAGTTCCTGCAGGAAAGCAATCGCAGTTTACGAAAATATGTTTCTATTTCGGACGGGGCTGTAGAAAAAATGGAAAAATACAATTGGCCGGGAAATGTACGCCAATTAAAACATGTGATGGAACGTGCCGTTTTACATTGCAAAGGATACGAAATTTCCGCCAATGAGGTTAATCTTGATAACTTCGACAACACGAAAACTTCACTCTTGACACCAAATACAACTGTTCCTGACGGCAATGACTTTTATTCCGACTTAAAAGTATTAATAGAAAAATACCTGGAACAAAACAAAAATATCATTCACAGTAAAAATCCGAAAGAGCGCAGAATTCTCTTCGATTTCGACATACACAAGACGGTACTTCTGAATTGCGTGATGAATTCGACCGGAGGCAATAAAAAAGCAACAGCTCAATTACTCGGCCTCACGGTAGAACAATTGGCAACTTTACTTAAAAATGCAAAAACAAATCCAACAATGTAAAACCACATTGTGATTTTACATTGTCTTTGTTTTATGAAAAACACAAATACCTATCTATCAATCAAATACAAAACATGGCACACTATTGGTTTTAATTATAGTAACAAACCCAAACTAATTATATATCCGGGTTATTAACTATTAAACAACTATTGCCATGAAACGATTGATATTCATCATGAGTATCGCAAGTTTTGCCTCAGTGCTCCATAACTGTAAAAAAGAAAAAAGCAATAGTGCCGAAAACAATTTAGTAGAAATTGCAGGTTCGGCTGAGAATAACCGGGACACAATCGGATCGGGCGAAATGAAATCAGGTATTAAGTTTAACAAACAATAAACAACCCGCTTTCAACTACCGTAATGACTCAGAAAACTTAACTCCTGATCTCATTTCGTCCGGTCTATTGTTCAAAGTCAACAGCACAACATTGAAAATCATTACGAAATAATACAGGTTTGATAATTTCGTTATCTTTCCTCTATAATCCTTATATCCGTTATCGTTCATTTGCACTCTTGACGTACATACAAACCAAGAGAGCGCATGAATATTCCGGCTTATACAATTTTCTATCGCATAAGGTATGCCCGCTTGCTAAAGACAGCTTCGTTCCGCTATCAGGCTTCCTTCGAGGAACTGAGCTTCGAGGCTAGCCGGGGATTGGAACAGTTGCATGTGCTTTCCCTGTCCACCGGAAGTTACATCCGCAATGGGGAAGCAGTATTGATTACCGGTTCTGCCGGTTGTGGAAAAAGTTTCCTGGCATCCGCCTTAGGAAACCAGGCATGCAGACAGGGTTTTTCTGTCTTTTACTTCAATATGCAGAAACTATTGCTCCGGCTCAAGGTAAGCAGAATCGAAGGAAACACGATCCGGTTCTTTGATAAACTCTCGAAAACCGACCTGATTATCCTTGATGACTTCGGATTATCTTCCATGGAAAAACAGCAACAATTGGATTTTATGGAAATAATCGAAGACCGGCATGCGCGAAAAGCAACCATTATCGTCAGTCAACTCCCTGTCGTAAACTGGTTTGATGTCTTCTCCGATGAGACCCTGGCTGATGCTATTATTGATCGAATCATACATACGGCACATCGATTTGAATTAAAAGGGGAGAGTTTAAGAAAAAAACGGTAATTTTGTCAGTAGAAAATAGTCACCCACTGGGTGGGTATCACCGGAATATCTATTTGTCCCAATGGTCGCCGTTCTTATAGACAAACGCCCTTACATCGGCAGTCTTGTAATAGATTTTTTGCCCGCGTTTCAGGAACAGTAAAATGCCATCACTACGGTAGCGTTGCAGAGTGCGGGAACTTATGTGAAGCATCAAACATAAATCCTGATTATCCAACAGTTTATCTTCTTTGTCGAACACTTCGTTAGTGTTAATAAGCGATTTGAGGTCTTGGCCTATTTCGTTCAGTTTCTTGGAGAGTTTCTCCATCCACTCGATGAAATGATTGTCGTTTACAAACATGATACTTTCGTTTTTAGTTGCGCATCAACAGTAATGCAAACACAAAAGTATATACGAAATTTTCGGATATAAAACAAATTCGGACAAGTGGCAGGGGTTTGGCGAGGTTTGCTTCGATAAGGTAGGACAAAAGGCAAAATTTTAAATAGGACAATACCTTTCAATTTCTGTTTTTCCAATTATTCAACGACTTTTCAGTTACACCCAATCGTTCCGCAGCC
>JAITTA010000332.1 GCA_031287395.1 Dysgonamonadaceae bacterium
AATTTTAGAGATTTCCTTATTTTTAAAATAACGAGTGATGTTCTCCTTCTGCCGGTCGGATAACGGCCTCAATCCGTTGATAAATTGTTTCGAATAGGCGATTGAAGCCAGCATTTCGTAAAACAAGCCGGTATCCGAACCCACCAAATCGGACAGGATCGCTTTCACTCCCTTCAACCATTTATCTACCGGAGTATCTCCTATGTCGGGAATGTTTAAGGTTTCATTTGCCAGCAACGTTCGTAATACTAAAGGATACGTTTCACAATACAAATATTGAGGATCATTCAAATCAAAATATTTAAGAAAAGAATAGTACGATCTGCCGGGTTCCGGCGGCCGCACATAATGCTCCCGTGCTTTATCCCGTTCTTCCGCAGGAAGAGAATTCAAATAATCTATATGCATCAATTGCTGATATTTCAAAAAACGTCCGTCGAGCATTACCAGTTTGATTTCTCTCATAATATGCCGTTTAGCGATTTCTGATAGTCCCGTTTCGTTTTCTACAAGCATCAATTTATCATCCAACCTTATCATGGAGTTATAAACAAAATCTTCCGGACATTTTACTTTGACAAATACACTGTCCGGAGGTCTCGGCGAATCGTAGATTACTTTTTGCAAAACCTTATTGATATTCAACGCATCATAAGACACAAATTTGATGCTGCCGGTCATATTTATAGTCGGGTCGGTCGCATGAGGAATTACTTCCAGCCTGGTTTCCTCTCCGGCTGCCAAACCAATCATTGCCAGACCGAAATATCCAAGAGTATAGTTACATTCAACCGGAACCTCGAAATAAAAACTGCCGTCTTTTTTTAAAACGGTTTCATAAGTCCTGCCTTTTTCTGCCGTAAGCGGGTTGAAAACTATTAGAAACACGGTTGGTGATATATTGACCGCTTCCTGATAATAAAGTACCTTACCCGACACTCTGGCGGTTCCGGACTTGATTTCCGGGTTCGGTAGCTGGGCATTCCCAACGGAAGTTTCCAAAAACAAAATAATACAAATTCCGATTGTTGTCAGAATTTGTTTGACAAACAATGACGTAGTATTCATAATGAAAACATATTACAATTAATAAAATATTTATTGACTAACTAAATAATTTTTATAACATTAATATATATAAGTAAGTAATCAAAATTAAGCAGCAATATGCGAATAATTAATAAACAGGCCCTTGCAGACGTCTGCCAACGCTCTGTTAGTGGAGTAGAAAAGCGTGTCAGTACTCACGTAGTCGAGAGGTCTGATCCATTTTCCCTTCAATATTCTCCAGAGCGTTTCCGCAATGTTCAGATGTGGAGAATAGAATGGTACTTCCGTTATATCTCGAATAATGAAAAAAGAAAATCGCCATTCCCATTTTCCCATCTAATAAACCTGTTCTTTCAATGACACTGCTTTGCAGCATCAAATGTCTTGCTATACGGGTTAGAAGTTCATCTTTCTGTTGTTTTTCCATGGCAATTCATTAGATTATTAAGAGTTTATAATTGTATTTTAATAACAAAGATAGGATATCAAATTAAAAAAACAATTATTTTTCTTGCAATTATGTTGCATTTTTTTTGCAAATTTGTACAAAAATTTAATGGAAATAATATTTGATCATGAACAGGTATTTACTACTTTTTATACTTACCGTAAGCGGTTGTCTTGCGGTTGCGGCTCAGCAGGAAGCCCGTTTATTACGTTTTCCGGCCATTCATGGCAACCAATTGGTTTTTTCATATTCCGGAGATTTATATACCGTCTCCTCACAGGGAGGCGTAGCCAGGAAAATAACCAACGACACCGGTTATGAGATGTTTTCCCGGTTTTCTCCCGATGGAAAATACATTGCCTTTACCGGTCAATACGACGGTAACACGGAAGTATATGTCATACCCGCTTCGGGTGGAGAACCGGTAAGATTGACTTACACCGCCACTTTGCAGCGCGACGACATTTCCGACCGGATGGGCCCGAACAATATCACCCTTGCCTGGAAAGACAACGAACACGTTGTTTACCGTTCGCGTATGCATTCGTTCAACGATTTCAAAGGAAAATTATACCTGGCTTCCGTTAAAGGCGGATTATCGGAAGAATTACCGTTGCCTGTCGGCGGATTTTGTTCTTATTCTCCCGATAAGTCCCAACTGGCTTATAACCGGGTATTCCGGGAATTCCGGACCTGGAAATATTATCAGGGAGGTATGGCTGATGAAATCTGGATTTATGATTTCAAGACCAAAAAGACGGAAAAAATCACGGACAATCCCAACCAGGACATTATGCCGATGTGGATTGGAAAAGAGATTTATTATATTTCCGATCGCAACCGGATCATGAATCTTTTCTGTTACAATACGGAAACGAAACAAACACAAAAAGTGACCGATTTCAAAGAATACGATATCAAATTCCCAAGTCCAGGAGACCAATCCATTGTTTTCGAAAATGGCGGGTATATTTACAACTTCGATATCACCTCCAAAAAAGCGACTAAAATAACCATTTACCTGGAAGAAGACTTTGTTGGCGGACGCAGCGCTTTAGTCGATGTTTCCAAAAGAATCAACGGAGCCGACATCTCGCCCGACGGTAACCGGCTGGTGGTGAATGCCCGTGGCGATCTGTTTACCGTTCCAGCCAAATCGGGTATTACCCGTAATCTCACCGAAACATCAGGCGTGCACGAACGGAATCCTCAATGGTCGCCCGACGGGAAATGGATTGCTTACATCTCCGACGCTACCGGTGAAGACGAAATCTATATCCGCAGTCAGGACGGTTTGCAAAAACCGCTTCAAATCACGACCAATAGCGATACTTATAAGTATTCATTCGACTGGTCGCCCGACAGTAAGAAAATCCTGTGGAGCGACAAGATGCAACGCTTGCGTTATGTAGACATCGAATCCAAAAAAGTAACGGATGTCGAACAAACGCTCGATGGGGAATTACGGAACTTTAACTGGTCGCCCGACAGCCGTTGGATTACTTACACCCTACCCCGTTTCAATACGACCTCTGTTGTCGTTATTTATAATCTGGATCAA
>JAITTA010000050.1 GCA_031287395.1 Dysgonamonadaceae bacterium
AGCTTTGTCCGGATAAATTTCGGTTCTGATACCTTGTTCTCTCAATTGATTCAATGATGTCAGTAAATTGTTTTCGTCCACATCTTCCAGATTGAGCAGAATAACCTGAGTGTTTTGAGTCGTATCTTCGGGATATAGATCCAGTTGATTGAGCACATCGAATATCCGGTCGGCGCCAAATGAAATACCGACTCCCGAAACTCCAGGCATGCCAAATACACCTGTCAGATTGTCGTATCGTCCTCCACCGGTAATGCTGCCAATCTGTACGTCCAGGGCTTTGACTTCAAAAATAGCTCCGGTGTAATAATTCAAACCGCGCGCTAAAGTCAAATCCAGTTCCAACTCACTCCGGATTCCCGACAGATCTATTTTATCGAAGATCATTTCCAATTCCACGATGCCTTTCATACCGGTGTCCGAATTTATCAACTCCTGTTTTAGGATATGGAGTTTTTCCCTGTTTGAACCGTTCAGTAAAATAACCGGTTGCAACCGTTCAATAGCACCAGGGGAAATCCCTTTTTCTTCCAGTTCTTTATTGACATTTTCCAGACCTATTTTATCCAGTTTATCAATGGCTACGGTAATATCGACTATTTTATCCGATTCTCCGATTATTTCTGCAATTCCACTAAGTATCTTACGGTTGTTTATTTTTATGCAGACGCGGATACCGAAACGGTGGTAGACTTCATCCATGATCCGGATCAGTTCCACTTCGTTCAGAAGGGAATCCGATCCTACTATGTCGGCATCGCACTGGTAAAACTCCCGGTAACGTCCTTTCTGAGGGCGATCGGCTCTCCATACCGGTTGAATCTGGTAGCGTTTGAAAGGGAATGTGATTTCATTGCGATGCATCACCACATAACGGGCAAAAGGGACTGTCAGGTCATACCGGAGTCCTTTTTCACTGATTTTATTGGTCAGTCTTACAGAGTTACGGGTCAGCAGTTCATCCTCCTCGATTCCATTCAGATAATCCCCTGAATTTAAGATCTTGAACAGGAGTTTATCTCCCTCTTCGCCGTATTTTCCCATCAGAGTGGAAAGATTTTCCATAGCCGGAGTTTCAATTTGTTTGAACCCATAGAGGTGATAGACGCTCCGGATCGTGTCAAATATGTAATTTCTTTTCGCCGTTTCTTCCGGAGAAAAGTCTCTGGTTCCCTTTGGAATAGCAGGTTTTTGCATAGCTTGATGTAATATTTTTTTTAGAAATTCATGTTTTTTTAACTGCAATCAATTCAACAAAAGCAGAATCGACACGTTTATTATAACATAATACGTAACACGTGGCAAGATTTTTTCGAATCCAAAATTTTATTACCTTTGCCACGTGTAGCGCGTTTCTATTTTTGTTAATTATATATTAAAATAAAATAATGTTCAAATTCCTGATTATCTCTTTTTTATTATTTCTGTTTTTTATTTTCCTGTTTGGATTTTCGGTTGTTCGTTTTTTCTTTCAGGCTTTTTTGGGCAGACCTTCAGGGAAACAACCTCAATCGCGGTCGAACCGGAATACAAAACGACCTCAATCACCACCGTCTCCTCCTGTTAAAAAAATCATCACCCGGGAAGAAGGAGAATATGTGGACTACGAAGAGGTAAAAGATTGATTTTTACTTCCTTCCGAATAACAACAAATAATCTCTTTCCGCAGCAGGCTTAACCAATCTTTCCGGTACCAGTTTCCAGTCGCTGATTATTTCCGGTTGAACGGTTCCGTTCTTTTTTATCCATTGCATCATATAATAACGAAGATCCACGGGTGTTGAATTCACAATCCGTGAAGATAATTCGTTCATGGGAATACCGGCGCCTTTGGTCAGGTGTTCTCCTCCTCCGTTTCCGCGATATGAATTGACGGCAACACTGTATTTTTGATTCGGTTCAAACGGTTTGCCGTTTTTGAGGATATTCCCGATAATAATTCTTTGTCCGGCCGGTTTGGTCACATCGACAGCATAACTGATTCCGGCGGCGGAATCGAAATTGTAACTGGGATAGGCAAATTGCATTTTCCCGGATTTGTTT
Organism: Dysgonamonadaceae bacterium; assembly: GCA_031287395.1. GTDB lineage: Bacteria > Bacteroidota > Bacteroidia > Bacteroidales > Azobacteroidaceae > BNXB01. Next base: position 2,044 of record JAITTA010000050.1, read on the forward strand.
TTCCTGAGTAAAAACAGGTGATCTGCCGTACCGGACATTTGATTTATCCAGATGGAATAGCAACTTTCCAGAAAATCTTTGATTTCCTGTCCGCTAAGAGTCATCGTGTAAAGGAAATTTTCGTATTTATAGAGTTTGAACATATCGGATACGTACAAATCTCCTTTTTCAATCTGAGTATCGTAGGAAAGTGGAGCTGCAAAGGAAATATCCGCTCCTGTCAGATCCAATTGGATCCGGTGGATGAGGTCTACGAATGCAGAAGGTCCGAAATAAGCATCCCTCGACCGGAGGGATTCGGTAATCGTACCTATTTTTTCGGAAACAAAAGCTTTGATCGCATCGAAATCCGGTTTGAATTCAGTTAGAAACTCCGCATCCGGTTTGTAATCAGCCATATCGACCAATTTTCCTGTCGCTGTCTTTTTTATGACTTTCCCGTTTTCTATCCTGACGGTCAACTCAACATCTGCCACGTTGTTTCCATAAGGTCCGGCATTGACGATAACGACCGGTCTACCTTGAATGTTAAAAATATTGCGACTGGCAGGGAGATGATCATGACCGATAAAAACGATATCCAGTTCCGGAATCTCATGAGCCAGGTTATATCCATGTCCTTCGTTTAATCCGTTTGCCAGGATATTTCCGTTCATTCCCAAATGGAATAAACCAATAATAACGTCTGCTTTTTCTTTATTTTTCAGGATAGGAACCCAGTATCGGACGGTTTCTTGCGCATCTTCGAAATGCATGTCCGGCCAGAGATTTTTGGGTAACCAGGTAGGTATCCCAGGAGTAATGATCCCTAAAACAGCAATCCGGATGCCTTCTATTTCAAATAAGCTGTAAGGTTTGAAATAACTTCCGGTATTTTTTCCCTCATCGAAAACAGCATTTGCAGCCATCCATGGAAAATCGGACTGGCGGATAAGACGGTTGTAAACGCGGGGGCCTGTTTCTATATCATGATTACCCAGGGTTCCCGCATTGTAACCCATGTAATTGAGAATCCTGGGGCAAAGATGCTTGGATATGGTGTCTATATAATTGTAATAATAAGCCGAAGGTTGTCCTTGGAGGATATCCCCGTTATCAAGCATCAGTAAACGATTTCCGTATTTTTCCCGTTCTCCTTTCAGGTAAGTGTAAACTCTTGCAAGGCTTCCTTTCCCGGGCTTTTCTTCTATAAAATCGTAAGGGAAATAATTTCCATGAATATCTGTTGTCTCCAATATTTTCAGGTGGATTTCTTTTTGCTGGGCAGATAATTCTACCAGGAACAGCAGACAAATCATTGAGAATAAGAAGCGCTTCATTTTCCGTTACGTATAAGTGATATAAATTCTTCCCTGGTCTTCGCCTGATCAAAAATTCCCGTAAAATCGGAAGTAGTGGTGATGGAGTTCTGTTTTTCTACACCTCTCATTTGCATGCACATGTGTTGCGCTTCAATCACAACCATTACTCCGAGGGGTTTAAGCGTTTTCTGGATGCAGTCTTTGATTTGGGTCGTCAATCGTTCCTGTATTTGAAGTCTACGGGCAAAAACGTCCACTACACGGGGTATTTTACTCAAACCGGTCACAGCATCTCTTGGGATATATGCTACATGAGCTTTCCCGAAAAAAGGCAACATGTGGTGTTCACACATAGAAAAGAAATCAATATCCTTGACGATTACCATTTGTTTGTAATCTTCAATGAACACAGCAGAAGATAATATTTTTGCCGGATCCTGTAGGTATCCTTTGGTCAAAAACATCATGGCTTTCGCTACTCTCTCGGGTGTTTTCAATAATCCTTCACGATCGGGATTCTCTCCCAGTAATTCGAGTATCCGCCTGTAATGAAAAGCCAGTTCTTCTTTTCGTTTTGTATCTTCTGCACTAAATTCCATCCATTCAATCTTGATTGTTTACCGGAATATTCACTTCATCCACTTTCACGACGTACATTTCTCTCCCGAATTCCGGAAATGTTTTTTTCAGTTCCTGTAAAAATACGATAGCTTCTTCTTTCGTCCGGAAGTCACCCACTCTCAGGCTCCATCTGGGCGGACGATAGTCAATATACGTTTTTTCACCGGGAAAAGCTTCTTTTATTACCTGTTCTTTCCGGTATGCTTCATCCTTGGATATCCGGGAGTCATTTCCGGAGAAAGCCTGTACCCGGAAACCCTGAACTTTGATGTATTCCATATCCTTAGCAAAAGAGTTCCAGGGAGTTCCGATCAAACTATTGATTCCCGGATCTGCCGTAATCCGGATCACTCCCTTCGAATTTTGCGAATCATTCGATTGTAATACTGCGACAATAGAGCTTTGGGACTCGGGAACAACATCCTGCGCCTGTACTGGAAAGAACAGGCACCAGAGAAATAATAGGATGATAGGTTTCATGTTCATTTCAGAAAGCTTCAACAATCGGCATAAATTTATCGACGCTTAATGAGGCACCTCCAATAAGTCCGCCGTCAACGTCCGGATTTGAAAACAATTCTTTTGCGTTTCCGGCGTTAGCGCTTCCTCCATAGAGGATTGAAGTATCATCCGCAACAGATTCTCCATAGTTCGCCGCTAATGTTTTACGAATAAAAGCGTGCATTTCCTGGGCTTGTCCGGAAGTGGCGGTTACTCCGGTTCCAATAGCCCATACCGGCTCGTAAGCCAATACTATTTTGCGGAAATCTTCTGCCGGGAGATTGAATAATCCTTCCCGGATTTGTGTTTCCACAACATCAAAGTGTTTACCCGAGTTTCTTTCTTCCAGAACTTCACCGATACAGAAAATGGGTGTCAGGCCGTTGGCTAATGCCAATGCCACTTTTTCTTTCAGGATAGTATTTGTTTCCCCGTAATAGGTCCTGCGTTCGGAGTGGCCGAGAATGACGTATTTTGCACCTGTTGAAGCGACCATTGCCGCAGAAACTTCTCCCGTATAAGCTCCGGATGCTTTATCTGCACAGTTTTGAGCGGAGATTCCGATCAATTTTGTATCGATGGAGGAAGCGATACTTGCAAGATGAATGAATGGGGTGCCTATAATGACTTCACAGTTTACTTTTTTACCTTTGAGTGCTGCTTCCAAATCTTTTGCCAGATTAAGACCTTCTTGCAGGGTGTTATTCATTTTCCAGTTTCCTGCTACGATATTTTTTCTCATTTTATAAATTAAATATTAAGTGATTAAAGAATTATTTTTTCTTTTTTAAGCGTTCGTATATAAATAATGATGCCAATGGCGCCAAGAGAATGATAACGCAAATCAACACTTTTGATACATTCTTATTGGGGGGAATTGTTCCCAGTTGAGTTTCATTGAGCGAAAGACCCAACACTTCCCCGTTTGGTAAATTACGATGGGCCCACTTATTGATGATTGTTCCGTTTTTAATCAACATCATTCCCGGATTGGAACGAATGATTGTTTTGAGGGTTATATCATCGGCTGTACAGATTTTATATTCTGCTCCGGTATTTTCCGCCCACTCGACTATCTGGTCCGGGGGCGATGCCGTAAGCATGTAGTAACCATAACCGTATCGTTGGGCAAAATCGTAAAGTTCATTGATTTTATCGACATCCGAATCGTTGGCTTTTTCCAGTTTGTGCGCGATCAGGAGGAAGGAATAAGTTGTATCCGACAGGACTTCCGATGTGATGTCTTCACCGGTCATTGTCGTGATCGTGAAATCGTGTATCGGAGGCGTGTATCCTTTTTTCACCAAGACAGACTTCGAATCGACAAATTTCCAGGACGGATCGTTTGCCGGATAATTTTCCAACGTAAATTCCTGCTTGACTCCGTCTTTTTCATAGATGAATGTTGTTTCATAGACATCGTGGGGCGCCCCGTCCGGAATGACCATTTTTTCAGGAATATTGGTTCCTGTTTTGTATGGCCTGAAATCCAGTATCGGTAGGTTCCGGTAGCAATAAGTCGATATTCCCAGGATAAATATACAAGTATATAATGATACGAGCGAAGAAGATCTGCTTGAAAAAACAGGAGTCATTAACCCATACCGAAGAAATACCACTACCGAGAATACCAATAGTA
>JAITTA010000081.1 GCA_031287395.1 Dysgonamonadaceae bacterium
GTAAGACTGTAAGACTGTAAGACTGTAAGACCGTAAGACTGTAAGACCGTAAGACCGTAAGACCGTAAGAGAACATGGAATTAAAAATAGTTATAAGACCGATAGATAATTCTTAACCGGAAATGCATACATTTCCATTAATTTTTCCGAAAGATACGGAATATCTTTGTTTGGTAAATCAATTAGATCCAATTTTTTCTGCATGTAAGATTCAAATTCCCGGATATTTGCTTCCGAATATTTGTCCCTGAATGTGTTGTTATGGCCCCATAAGCGATCGTAGGCAATGTAATTGACGGGATAAAAATGATAGTTCAGATAAATCTCCCGGTCAATTAATGCCGCAACGGCAGAAACAATTTCTCCCTTGTCCGTATTCGGATCAATTTTCCGTAAATAAGGATTGATTGGACGCCCGAACTGGAAATGAATATTTCCCTTGAATCCGAAAATGCCGGTTTCCATATTGTTCAGATCGTCCTGAGGCGATTTTTTGAATACCGGATTATCCCGTTTTTGCTGGAATTCTTTCGCTTTCAAATAATCGCAGGGATCGTATTCATAGGAGAGGGCAAGGGGTACAATATTCAGTTCTTCGATGCTCCGGATAAAGTCCTTATCACTACCGAGGCTTAACATTTTGAGCAAACTGTCCTGGGTACGATCGTCCGAATTTTTAGCCCGACCTTCGCGTTGGGAAATCCACACCGATTGTTTTTTCCGGGTGATGGTATGATGAATATATTCCGAGAGGTGTTTTGAAACGGCCAACATCTGTCGCAAAGAGACTCCCCGTTTAACGATGAAACTTTTGTTCAGCCTGACAATGTCGTTGATCCAGGGTTGTATCAGCAAATTATCTCCAATGGCAATTTCTACGGTATCGCGATTATTATTTGACAACAAAACACACAAAATGGATGCGTCCAATACGATATCCCTGTGGTTGGAAATAAAAGTATAAGCCTGTTCGGGTATGTTTTCAAAACCGGAACAATCACATTCGCCCGCAGATTTATCCAGGAGGGAAAAAACCATGTCTTTCACGATGGTATGCTGAAAATCATAAATATTCCCGAACGATCGCATCGTATTTTCAAACTCCTTCCAATCGATTGTCGGCACGATAAAATGCATTACCCTTTTGAATTCGGGGTCTTTCAGTAGTCTTTCAATAGTAGGGGCGACTTCTTCGTCCCTATAAGGGCGGATATCATCAAATTTTTCCAGGGTCTTCATTGTTTATTGATTCAATTCGTTTTCGATAATATCGGTCATTACATTTTTGATGTCTAATCCGGCCGCTTTTATCTGCTGGGGAATGAAACTGGTAGAAGTCATACCGGGAGTAGTATTGACTTCAAGCATCTTGACTTCGTTTTGAGGAGATAAGATGTAATCGACCCGGATAATGCCTTTGGCTCCTACGAGATCGTAGATTCCGGAAGTCAGCATCTGTATCTGTTTTGTCAATTCTCCGGAGATTCGGGCAGGGGTAATTTCATCTACCTTATCAGCGTTGTATTTTGCTTCGAAATCGAAAAATTCGTTTTTACTGACTACCTCCGTTAAAGGAAAAATAACCGTTTTTCCCTTTATTTTATAGCAACCGCAGGTGACTTCCGTCCCGGGCATAAAACTTTCGATAATGACTTCATCCCCTTCGTCAAAAGCTTTTTTTATTGCGGGGATCAGTTCTTCTCCGGATTTTACTTTGGTAGTTCCGCAACTGGAACCCCCGTCGTTGGGTTTGACAAATACCGGAAGACCCAATCGTTCCACGATTTCGGAAGGATTCGGAAGTTGCTTGTTGACGAGCCGGACAGAGTCTGCAATGCATACCCCCAGACTTTTCAGATAATTGTTACATACAAACTTATTGAAGGTCAGAGATGAAGCCAGGACTCCACAGGATGAATAGGGGAGACCGATCATATCAAAGTAGCCTTGTAACCGGCCGTTTTCTCCCGGAGTCCCATGAATGGTGATGTATGCAAAATCGAATCGGATTTTCCGGCCTCCGGTTTTAAAACTGAAATCGTTTTTATCTATCGGTACAGTCGTATCGTTGTTCAGATTGACGTGCCAGTCTCCTTTTTTTATGAGTACCACATACAGGTTGTATTTTTCCTTATCAATGAAGGAATAAATTCCTTCGGCACTTTTCAGGGAAATGATGTATTCGGAAGAATCTCCTCCTGCAATAATTGCAATGTTTTTTTTACTCATCGTTTAATGAATTTGAATAATTTCTCCATTTTTCAATCAGTTGTATCATGTTGTCAGGCAAAGGAGATTCGAAAAAAATTTCTTCTCCGGATTTTGGGTGGATGAATCCCAGGGTTTTTGCGTGTAAAGCCTGTCGCGGACATATTGCAAAACAATTTTGAACAAATTGCTTGTATTTGCTGTAATGATTTCCTTTTAATATCTGGTCTCCACCGTAACGGGAGTCATTGAACAGGGTATGGCCGATGTATTTCATGTGCACCCTGATCTGATGTGTCCGTCCGGTTTCCAGTCGGCATTCCGCCAGAGTAACATAACCCAGACGTTCGAGTACTTTATAGTGTGTAATTGCCGCTTTCCCCTGCTCTCCGCCGGGGAAAACAGTCATCTGCAACTTATCTTTAGGATTTCGGCCGATATTCCCTTCGATAGTTCCTTCGTCGTCTTTTATATTCCCCCAAACCAGGGCGATGTATTTCCTTCGGGTTGTTTTATTGAAAAACTGGATTCCCAGGTTTGTCTTTGCATCCGGATTTTTGGCAATGACCAATAATCCGGAAGTATCTTTATCGATGCGGTGTACGAGTCCTAAACGAGGATCTTTCAGGTCGTATCCGGAATGATCTTTCAAATGCCATGCAATTCCGTTTACCAGGGTTCCGCTATAATTCCCGTGTCCGGGATGAACCACCAATCCGGCCGGTTTGTCAATCACCATTATATCTTCGTCTTCATAAACAATATCAAGGGGAATGTTTTCGGGAATAATTTCCACTTCACGACGGGGATAATCCATCAAAATCGTAATTACATCCAACGGCTTGACCTTGTAATTGGACTTGACGGGAAGTCCGTTTGCATGGATAAATCCTGCATCGGCAGCCTGTTGAATGCGATTACGCGAAGCATTTTCGATACGTACGGATAAAAATTTATCGACCCGTAATAAGCCCTGTCCTTTATCTGCTACGAAACGATAATGTTCATATAATTCGTCAGGTGTATTTCCGGACACTTCCGACCCCTCCAGGTCTTCATCTAAATCATCTTCGATATCGTCGAAAAAATCTTTCATAAATGTTAAAACCAGGACTCGTCGGATGTTGTTTCAATCATGATGGAATCGGATTCCGTGGAAGTGTTCCCGGAACTGACCAATAATACCAACCGGCTTTTTATCGGTAGTTTATCTCCGGCATTCACTACTTTTCCATTGGCTTTCAAACCCACCACCAGATCACGATAAATACCATCGACCATTTCCACGTTCAGGTGCTCAAACCCGATAGCAGAAAGCATTGCAATCGCTTGCCGCTGAGAAAGGTCTTTCACCTCGGGTATTGTGAACATTTGTGTGGAAAATGCATTGATAGTGAGATATATAATCCGGTTTTCTTTTACCTTGGTTCCAGCCTGCGGCATCATTTCTACAATACTTCCGGGCGCCGCATTTCGGATGAAAGAGGAATCGATCACTTCATAACGCAAGGTATTCTTTTCAAAAAACGGAGCCGCTTCCTCCACTTGTAACCCTTTTGCATCGGGAACTACAACTGCTCTCCCATGCTGGGTATATATGCTTATAATCCAAAGTGTTATGATTACAAGTGCAAATAAAATGCCCATTGCTACCAGGATATTCCTGATATATGGATTGCTCCAGATGAAATTCCAGAATTTTTTCATATATACACTCTTTGAAATGCTCCAAAATTACAAAATAAAACGGAACAAACAACGCAAAAAGGGAATAAACCTGTAAAAGTCCATTCCCTTTGTGTATTCGATAAATATCGTAATTAACCGTTATACTCGTCCGATACGGTTAACTTTTTTCTCCCTTTTGCACGACGGGAAGCCAATACTCTACGGCCGTTGGCTGTTTCCATCCTGCTGCGGAAACCATGTTTGTTCTTTCTTTTCCTGTTTGAAGGTTGATATGTCCTTTTCATGACGATATGTTTTATAATTATATATTCTGTAGGTAAATTCGGGCTGCAAAGATATGATTATTTTTTCAACAGACAAAAATTTTTTCAGCTTTTCTGTTAAAAAACTGACTTTTTCGACGTCTGGTATTTTGGTGTTTAGTCAAAATGACTACCTTTGCGGGCAAATAGAACATTTTGATTTGAACATATTAAATTTATTTTATGGCTACTACAGCAGATTTTAAAAACGGGATGTGTATTGATTTGGAAGGACAATACTACTATATTGTCGAATTTTTACACGTTAAACCCGGGAAAGGACCGGCTTTTGTTCGTACCAAACTTAAAAACGTGACTACCGGACGGGTTTTGGAAAAAACCTGGAACTCCGGGGTGAAAGTAGATGAAGTCAGAATTGAAAGAAGACCATATCAATACTTGTACCATGACGATATGGGTTATAATTTTATGAATAACGAAACTTTCGAACAGGTATCCATTGCAAGGAATAATATTACCGGAGTCGATTTCCTGAAAGAAGGCGATGTTGCGGAAGTAGTGGTGCATGCGGACTCGGAAACAATTCTTTTTGCGGAGCTTCCGGCCCATGTGATATTGCTGGTGACTTATACCGAGCCGGGTTTGAAGGGAGATACCGCTACCAATGCTACTAAACCCGCTACTCTGGAAACAGGAGCCCAAATCCGTGTTCCGTTGTTTATCGAAGAAGGAGAAAAAATCAAAGTCGATACCCGCGACGGATCTTACGTGGAAAGAGCGAAGTAACACCCTTTTTATGCCAAAACTGTCTGTGAAAAACTGGGCGGAAGCCGACCGCCCAAGAGAAAAAATGCTTCTTAAAGGCATTCATTCTTTATCGGATGCCGAACTGCTAGCGATTATCATTTCTTCCGGAAATAAGGAAGAAACGGCTGTTGAACTGGCTCAACGGATTCTTCATTCGGTTGGGAATAGCCTCCATCAGTTAGGAAAAATTCCTGTTAAAAAATTAATCTCCGATTTCAAAGGAGTAGGAGACGCTAAGGCTGTCGGTATCGTTGCTGCCATGGAATTGGGGAAAAGAAGAAAAGCCGAGGAAATCCTCAAAAAGGACAAATTCACTTCCAGTAACGATATCTACGAATATTTTTATCCCGTGTTCTGTGATTTGCCTCATGAAGAATTCTGGGTGGCCTTTCTGAATCGTTCGAACCGGGTGATAGATCGTTTAAAAATCAGTCAGGGGGGGATTTCCGAAACGGTTATCGAC
>JAITTA010000265.1 GCA_031287395.1 Dysgonamonadaceae bacterium
CGGGAGGTCTCCCGGACCGTCGAGGTGAAATACCCGACCGGAACCGGCAGTGTTACTGCAAATGCCGTACAGGTATCCCCGAACCCGACATCGGGAATCATCCGGGTGAGTAATACCCAGGCAAACCAAACGGTCCGCATCACGGATGTGACCGGCTCGCTGAAGGGAACTTACAAAACCGGGGAAGGCACGACGACAATCGACCTGACCGGCTATGCCAAAGGCACGTACATGCTGCAATACAACGGCAAAACGTTCAAGGTTATCAGGAAATAATGTGCCGATGAAATAGTTGGAATGAATAATCAAAAGGAAGGGCTTGCCGCGATGCAAGTCCTTCTTTTTTTCTTTCTTTCCTTTTTTCTTTTTATTCAAAAAGCATTCGAGCCGCTTTTTTTGTTACTTTTGTCCTCAATTAATAATCAAAAGTATGTATTGGGAACATAAAATAGAGACAATTTCAAGTTCTGAGCTGGAAAAATTACAAATTGAGTTACTTCGGTCTTCAATTGGACAGGCAAAACAATCTGTTTATTATGGTAAACTGTTTGGCAAAATCGGATTGGATGAAAATTCCATTCAATCGTTAGATGATCTGAAAAAGATCCCGTTTACGACAAAAGAAGACTTACGTAATCATTATCCTTTCGGATTTGCTGCAATTCCATTGGAAAAATGTATCCGCTTACATTCTTCCAGCGGTACTACCGGTAATCCCACTGTTGTTTTACACAGTCAGAAAGATTTGGATAATTGGGCCAATCAGGTAGCCCGGTGTATGTATATGGTAGGAGTAAGAAATACCGACGTTTTTCAGAATACATCGGGTTATGGGATGTTTACGGGAGGACTTGGATTTCAGTATGGAGCCGAAAAATTAGGATGTCTTACTGTTCCTGCTGCAGCCGGGAATACCAAGCGTCAGATGAAATTCATCACGGATTTTAATACAACGACAATCCATGCAATTCCCAGTTATGCCATTCGACTTGCAGACGCTTTTTATGAAGCCGGATACGATCCTAAAAAAGATACGGCGCTCAAGACTCTGCTTATAGGAGCTGAACCTCACTCGGAAGAACAACGGAAGAGAATTGAAGAATTACTGGGCGTGAAAGCTTACAATTGTTTCGGAATGTCGGAAATGAATGGTCCGGGAGTAGCCTTTGAATGTCCCGAGCAAAACGGATTGCATTTGTGGGAAGATTATGTCATCGCCGAAATTATTGATCCGGTAACATTAGAACCTGTTCCTGAGGGAGAAATGGGAGAATTGGTTTTGACTACCCTCAAACGGGAGGCTATGCCGCTCTTGCGTTATCGTACACGTGATTTGACCCGTTTTATTCCCGGAACATGTGCCTGTGGGCGCACACATAAACGCATTGATCGTTTCAAGGGAAGGAGTGATGATATGATGATCCTGAAAGGAGTAAATATTTTCCCGATACAAATAGAAAAAATATTGATGCAATTCAAAGAATTGGGAAATAATTATCTGATTACTCTGGAAACGGTTGGCGCCAATGACGAAATGCTGGTTGAAGTGGAATTGGGAGATCTCTTTACCGATGATTATTCAATGTTACAACGGTTAACAAAAGAAATTACCCATCAATTGAAAGATGAAATATTGTTGACACCTAAAGTGAAACTTGTAGAAAAAGGCTCGCTTCCTCAAAGTGAAGGCAAGGCTATTCGTGTTAAAGACCTCAGAAATATAAATTAAGGAATTGAATTATGACAATCCAACAAATCTCTATTTTTTTGGAGAATAAATTCGGTAAATTGAACGAAATTCTCAGCCTGATTTCCAAAGAACAGATTCGTATCATTGCAGCTACAGTGGCTGATACTTCCGAGTTCGGAATATTGAGGATTCTTACTTCCGATCCTCAAAAAGCATTTAAGGTACTGAAGAACAACAATATCAGTGCTAACATCAGTGAAGTTTTTGCCATTGTAACCGAATCGGTTCCGGGCCAATTTGCACGAACGATCGAATATTTCACCCGGGCAGGAATAAGTATTGAATACATGTATTGTTTTTCCACTAAAGTTACCGGAATATTGGTTATCCGGGTCAATGATACGGAAACGGCCAGGGAAGTAATACGCCGGAAAAATTTACAAACCATTGATCAAATCGGACTGAAAGAGATTTGAATTTTTTGAACATAAAATAGGATCGCTAAAAAGATGTTTTATAAAATTTTAGCGATTGTGAGTTTTTATGCTTTTGTGTCAAAAATCGTATAGAACTTCAAAATTAAAAAGAAAATTATAACTTTGTCCTTTTAATCTTAAGGATAAAATAATGGCATTGATAAAATCTGTTCGTGGATTTACCCCTGAAATGGGTTGTAATGTATTTTTAGCGGATAATGCAACCATCATAGGAGATGTCATCATAGGCGATGATTGCAGTATCTGGTTTAATACCGTGCTCCGGGGCGATGTTAATTCCATCCGTATAGGGAACAGGGTGAATATTCAGGATGGAACGGTGATTCATACATTATATCAGAAATCGGTAACAGAAATCAACGATGATGTTTCCATCGGTCACAATGTAGTTATTCATGGAGCTAAAATTGAGAAAGGAGCTCTTATAGGGATGGGTGCTGTTGTACTGGACCATGCCGTTGTTGGGGAAGGGGCCCTTGTTGCTGCGGGTTCTGTTGTTTTGAGTGGTACCCTGATTGAACCGGGAAGTATTTATGCGGGGGTCCCGGCGAAGTTTGTGAAAAAGATAAATCCTGAACAGTCCAAAGAAATCAATCAGAAAATTGCAGCGAATTATTTGATGTATTCGAATTGGTATAAAGAAGAATAACCTTAAAAACAAATGATGTAAGTATGGGAAAATTAGTTTTTTTTGTTTCTGTATTTTTTGTTTCAGTTTCAATCATTGGTTTATCCGGATGTAAAAGAAATGCAAAAGTGGTAGATAATCCCATCACTTTTGATTCTTTACTATTAGCTGAAACTTATTATTTGAATTCCGATCCTGAACAACCGAGTTGTAACTTGCAAGTGAATTTTGTTTATCCTAAAGAATATAAAGATAAAAAAATTTTGGGGAAAATGCAAATTTTGTTTATAGATAAAGTTTTTGGGAAAAACTATATTGACCAGACTCCTGAGATTGCACTTCAAAATTATAAAGACAGTTACATCGAAAACTTCAAACAGTTTGAAAGAAGAACCGGAGAAAGTGATTTTCTGGAAAATGATGAGATGAAAGATGAAACAGGTTTTTCATATTACAAAAAACTTAAAAATTCGATTCCTTTCAGTAAAAATAATATCATTTCGCTTTTGGTGGAAAGCAATATTTACGAGGGAGGAGCGCATGGATCTCATAGCATTTACGGATATGTGTTTGATCTGACACAGGGGTCGTTTATCATGGAACAACATATTTTTACGGAAAATTATAAAAAGCCTCTCTCCTCCATTATCCGTGCTAAAATTACGAAAGCAAATGATTTGAAGGAGCCTCGGGAACTTGAAGAAATAGGTTACGGCAGCATTGAGGATATTGTTCCTAATGGTAATTTTATCATTGATAAAGAGGGGATTACGTATTATTTTAATGAGAATGAAATTGCGTCTTATTTTATGGGAATAACGACTGTTTTCATTCCTTACCGTGAAATTATGAATTATTTGAGGAAAGATAGTCCTGTTGGTAAATTGGCAGGATTATAAAATTTGGATTGTTAAGCTGATTGATCAAAAATGATGGAACTCGTCAAAAAATATTTTCCGAATATTACCGGGAAACAAATTTCTCAATTTACTGCATTATACGATTTGTATACGGATTGGAACAGTAAAATCAATCTGATTTCCCGTAAAGATATTCAGAATCTCTATGAAAAGCATGTTTTGCATTCGTTAGGAATCGGTAAGGTGATTCGTTTTACCGATAATACGGCAATTTTGGATGTCGGGACGGGAGGCGGTTTCCCGGGTATTCCCTTGGCTATCCTTTTCCCAAAGTGTTGGTTCCTGTTAGTAGATAGCATTGGAAAAAAAATACGCGTAGCGGAAGATATTGCCGCCCGGATTGGTTTGGAAAATGTGGAATGCCGTCATTGCCGTGTGGAAGAAGAAAAACGGGAGTTCGATTTTGTTGTCAGCCGTGCGGTAATGCCTTTGCCCGAGTTAGTGAAAATTTCCGGAAAAAATATTGTCAGAAAACAACAAAATGCTCTTCCGAATGGTTTTTTATGCTTGAAAGGAGGAGAATTACAGGGCGAGTTACAGCCGTATAGGAATAAAGTCGTGATTTATGATTTGGATGATTATTTCGAAGAAGAGTATTTTAAAACGAAAAAAGTAGTGTATTTACCGGGTTGATTTTAGGCGATAACCTAAAAACAACAGATAACTTAAAACCATGCATATCCGACAATTTGAATTTAACCAGGTAAGTGAAAATACCTACCTGATTTATGACGAGAAGAATGAAGCTGCCGTGATCGATTGTGGTGTTTATTTCCCGGAAGAAAAGATGCAACTGGTGCGTTTTATTGAAGAAAACCATTTGGTCTTGGTCCGGTTACTGAATACTCATCTGCACATGGATCATGTTTTTGGAAATCGTTTTATTTATGAAACATACGATCTTTTACCGGAGTACCACCGGATGGAAGAATCCATGCCCAGCCAAAAAGATCAGGCCCGGAATTTCGGTATCCTGGTTGATGAACCGGATTTGCAGGCGGTGAATTATATTGAGGATGGAGATGTTATTTCTGTCGGAACGATTCGGTTGAAAGCATTATTGGTGCCGGGACACTCACCGGGGAGTCTTTGCTTTTATTCCGAAAAAGACCGTTGTGTTTTTTCGGGGGATGTCCTTTTCCAGGGGAGCATAGGCCGTTCCGATTTGTGGGGAGGAGATCATGGACAGTTAATTTTCGGAATTAAAGAAAAATTATTAACTTTACCCGATGATACGGTTGTTTACCCCGGACATGGCCCATCAACAACCATCGGTCGTGAAAAGAAATACAATCCGTATTTAAAATAAGCATTTTAATTAAATACTTTAATATTATAAATTCATAGTTACCCATGAAATATGACGTATTTGTGAACAGGCATGTCGGTGTCAGCGAAACGGACAGGAAGGAAATGTTGAATAAAATCAAAGTTGCCGGTTTGGAACAACTGATAAATGAGACAATACCTGAAAATATCCGATTGAAAAGTGAGTTGAATTTGCCTTTGGCAATGAATGAACGGGAGTATGCCGAACATATTGCCGAATTGGCTTCAAAGAATGAAGTCTTTACTTCTTACATAGGAATGGGATGGTATGATACCGTTACTCCGGCCCCTATCCTGAGAAATGTCTTTGAAAATCCGTGTTGGTACACTTCATACACTCCTTATCAGGCCGAGATATCGCAAGGACGCCTGGAAGCATTGTTGAATTTTCAGACGATGATAAGTGACCTTACGGCTCTTCCGCTTTCCAATTGTTCGTTACTCGATGAAGCGACGGCTGCTGCCGAGGCTGCAAATATGTTCTACGGGACTCGTACCCGGGAACAGATCAAGAATGAAGCCAATGTCCTTTTTGTGGATGAAAAAGTGTTTGAATCGACTTATGCCGTTATTCATACGCGAGCCATACCTCAAGGAATAGAAATTGTCCGTGGTGATTACAGGAAAATTGATTTTACCGGTAAAATATTTGGCGCTATCGTACAATTCCCGGATTCGGACGGTAATGTGGAGGATTACAGGGAATTTATAGCAAAAGCAAATGCTGTGGGAGTAAAGGTTGCTGTTGGTGCGGATATCCTGAGCCTGGTTTTATTGGCTCCTCCGGGAGAATGGGGCGCTGAAGTTGTATTCGGAAGTACTCAACGATTCGGCATTCCGATGTTTTTTGGAGGCCCTTCTGCCGGTTATTTAGCTGCAAAAGACGATTACAAACGGGTTATCCCCGGCCGTATTATCGGTATTTCAAAGGATGCATACGAAAAACGGGCGTTACGTATGGCTTTACAAACTCGTGAACAACATATCAAACGGGAAAAAGCAACATCTAATATTTGTACGGCGCAAGCCTTACTGGCGACAATGGCCGGTTTTTATGCCGTATATCATGGACCGGAAGGCTTGAAAAATATTGCCGGACGGGTTCATGCTATTGCCGGATTTTTGGTGTCGGAATTGAAAGGGTTAGGGTATGAACAATTGAATTCAAACTATTTTGATACCCTGAAAATCCGTTTGCCGGAAAATGCATCTCTGAGTGTTTTGCAGGAGACGGCCCTCGAATGCAGGGTTAACTTGCGTTATTTTGAGTCGGGAGAAATCGGAATCAGTGTGGACGAGACTACAATGCTCGAAGATATAGGCGTTTTACTTTATATATTTTCAACGGCTGTTCAAACCGAATACCTTTTGAGTAAAGACATTCCCCGGAAATTGTACTTTGAAAAACACTTTGTGCGTGAATCGGAATTCCTGACGCATGAAGTGTTCAACAGTTATCATACGGAAACGGAGTTGATGCGTTATATCAAAATGTTGGAACGCCGCGATATTTCATTGGCTCATTCCATGATATCGCTTGGTTCGTGTACGATGAAGTTGAATGCGGCTTCCGAATTATTACCGTTGAATCTTCCCGGTTTTTCCGGCGTCCATCCCTATGCTCCTGAAGATCAGGTTGAAGGGTATCTGGAATTGATCCAGAATCTGGCAGAGTATTTAGGTGAAATCACGGGCTTGCCGGGTGTTAGTTTTCAACCGAATTCCGGAGCGGCAGGCGAGTATGCAGGCCTGATGACCATTCGTGCGTACCAGCAATCGATTGGTCAGGAGCATCGTAATGTGGTTTTGATTCCTGCTTCGGCTCATGGTACGAATCCTGCAAGCGCGGTCCAAGCCGGTTTCCAAACCGTAACAGTTGCCTGTGATGATTTTGGAAATACGGATATTGATGATTTGAAAGCAAAGGCTGAACAATACAAAGATTCGATGGCGGCTTTTATGATCACATATCCGTCGACTCATGGTATTTTTGAGACGGGAATTGTGGAAATGTGCCGGATTATTCACGATAAAGGCGGACAAGTTTATATGGATGGAGCAAATATGAATGCACAGGTTGGCCTTACCAATCCCGGTTTTATAGGAGCGGATGTTTGCCACCTTAATTTGCATAAAACATTTGCTATTCCTCATGGCGGTGGAGGTCCGGGAGAAGGTCCTATTTGCGTTGCGAAGCATTTAATTCCGTTTTTACCTTCGCATCCGGAAACCAAAGGATCGGATTTGAACATTGTTGCCGCTTCTCCTTACGGAAGCGCCGGAATTTTGCCGATTACTTACGGTTATATCCGCATGATGGGAGCTGATGGCTTGGCGTTGGCTACCAAAATTGCGATTCTGAATGCCAATTACCTGGCAGCCTGTCTCGAAAAGGCCTACGGTATCGTTTATAAAGGAGCGCAAGGACGTGTAGGGCATGAATTAATCCTTGAGTGCCGGACTTTGAAAGATTATTCCGGAATCACGGAAACCGATATTGCCAAACGGCTGATTGATTATGGTTTCCATGCGCCGACGCTTTCTTTTCCCGTTCATGGAACTTTGATGATCGAACCTACCGAAAGTGAAAGTTTACGGGAGTTGAACCGCTTCGTGGAAGCAATGCTTACAATTCGTGAAGAAATAGAGGAAGTCGTTCGAGGTGTCTCGTCCGGAGAGGACAATGTTTTGATCAATGCACCTCATCCGGAGTATGAGGTAGCAGCCGATGAGTGGAAACACAGTTATCCGCGTAGTAAAGCTGCTTACCCGCTCGAATGGATCCGGGAAAATAAATTTTGGGTGAATGTGGCCCGGGTGGATAATGCATTTGGCGATCGGAACCTGGTGGCTGTTCAATGTGCCTGTAATTAATTTTTGATGTCTAATTTTAAATAGAAAAGATTATGTTAAATGCTAAAATGGAAGCTGCATTGAACAAGCAGGTTAATGCAGAATTGTGGTCGGCTTATTTATATCTTTCCATGTCGTATGATATGGATGATAAAGGTTTTTGCGGAATGGCATCCTGGTTTGCAATCCAGGCGAAAGAGGAGTTTGAACACGCCGCTAAGTTCATGGAATTTATCGGATCGATGGATGGAAAAGTCAAATTGATGCCTATCGATGAAGTACGTCAGGAATGGAATTCTCCGAAAGATGCTTTTGAGGACACTCTTCTTCATGAAAAGAAAGTAACTGCTATGATTCATGGCCTGATGGATTTGGCTATTGAGTTGAAGGATTATGCTTCTCAAAGTCTACTTAAATGGTTTGTGGATGAACAGGTAGAAGAGGAAGATACCGCAAGAAAATACTTGTCTGCACTTGAAAAAATCGAAAAAGATTCTGCAGCATTGTATCTTTTTGATAAAGCAT
The DNA here is from genome assembly GCA_031287395.1 of Dysgonamonadaceae bacterium. Classification (GTDB taxonomy): domain Bacteria; phylum Bacteroidota; class Bacteroidia; order Bacteroidales; family Azobacteroidaceae; genus BNXB01. The sequence goes on from JAITTA010000265.1 coordinate 8,443, forward strand.
TAGGTAAAAGGGAAGACTAATTTTCGTGTTAAAAAAAAGTTAAAATATTTTCAAACGAAAAATATTTCTTTGTATATCAGCGAGTTGAATAAACTGGTATAATTTTCTCACAAAAAAATTTGGAAATCGGATAAAAGGGAGTACCTTTGCATCCGCTTTCGGGATTTTCCACGATTGAAATTTGCCGGGAGTACGGTACCGTTACCGGGAGTATTAACGGAACAAGATCTTTGACATTATTTCATGCAACGTAGTACAAAACTGTATCATTGGTTTTTTTTTAATGTAGGTTAAGGATATGATCAATGATATTTCGAGAGAAAAAAGGAATAAAGAATAACCGGTCAAAAGATTCAGGGATTTTTTATTTAATGCGATTGATACAGAGCTAAAGGAAAAAGACAAAAAAAAACGAAATAACAAAGAAGAGTTTGATCCTGGCTCAGGATGAACGCTAGCGATAGGCTTAACACATGCAAGTCGAGGGGCATCACAGGAGTAGCAATACTTTAGGTGGCGACCGGCGG
>JAITTA010000074.1 GCA_031287395.1 Dysgonamonadaceae bacterium
CAGTAGCTGAAGCCTATATTAGTGCGAAAATGTATGATCTGGCCGAAGAAGCATTGGAGCGTGCCAGAAAAGTGAAAAAGGATTTTTCCGGTATTTACACTGCAGAAGGAGATCTGTTGATGTCGAAAGGGAGTGTGGGAGAAGCCAGCGCCAAATATGAAATGGCTATCCGGTTTAATCCGGGTGATAAGACGGCTTATTTGAAATATGCCCGTATATATAAAAATATCAATCCGTCTCTGGCTCTGGAAAATCTGGAAAAATTGATTGCAATAGATCCTGAATATGTGCCTGCTTATGCTGAATTGGGAGACCTTTATTACAGAGGAATTGATGCTAAACCAAATTATAACAAGGCCATTGAGGCTTATGAAAAAATCATGAACATTCCGGGTGTTCCTCTGGCTCAGGAAACCAGATACGGACAATTATTGTTCTTTACGGATCGTAATGCCGATGCTGTTGCACAAATCAGTAAAGTGTTGGCGAAGGATCCGACCAATTATGTTATGAAACGTGTCCAGGCTTACAATAATTTTAAATTGGAAGATTATGATAAAGGCTTGGAGCAAATGACTGCTTTCATGAAGGAAACCAAGCCTGAAGATCTGATTGCTCAGGATTATATCTATTTTGGTCGTTATCTGATGAAAGCAAAACAACCGGAACTTGCAGTCGAGAATTTGAAAAAAGGGTATGAAATGGATACTGTAAGATTTGAATTGTTGAAAGAGATTGCAGATGCTTATCAGTCTATGGGTAATTATGCGGAATCAGTCGGTTACTCTGAAAAATTTCTTGATTCAAGTCCTGATCCTGCAGCCCTTGATTATTTTAACCTGGGTCGTACCTGTTATAGTGCTGTCAGACAAATGATTATAGCCATTGATTCTACGGCTTCTTCCGAAAAATTACTAAATGATAGTATACAAAGAGATAAATATCTCGAGATAGGAGAGAAAGCTTTTTCAACAGTTGCCGAGCGGTTGCCGGAAAGTTATATGGGGTATTTCTGGATGGGGAATATTGCTACTTTGAGAGATATTATTCACCATCAGGGTACCGCCGGATTAGCCAAGGAATATTATGAAAAAGCGCTTCCGATTTTGTCGGAATCTAATCAGGATGGAAAAAGAAATCGTGAAATTATAGAGATTTATGCCTATATGGCTACTTATTATTTTGTGAAGGAAGATTCCAAAACCTCTCAGGAATATTGGCAAAAAATTTTGGAAATTGATCCTGAAAATGCGAGAGCAAAACAGGTTATGGACGAATTCAAGAAGGCTGAGAAAAAATAAGACTCTAAAACAAATAATATTTTGGTGCACGGTACACGGTGCAGGGTGTACGAAATCACCGTTTGCCGTGTACCGTGCACCAAGTGTTTATGATATAAAACGAAAAAGAACATGGCTTGCATTGTCGCTCCATCGCTTTTAGCAGCCGACTTCCTGAATCTGGAACGGGAAATTGAGATGATTAATCGAAGCGAAGCCGATTGGTTGCATCTTGATATTATGGACGGTGTGTTTGTTCCCAATATTTCTTTCGGGTTTCCGGTCATCGAACAGGTTGCTAAAATATGTACCAAGCCTATGGATGCCCATTTCATGATTGTGGAACCTCAGAAATATATTCCTGAAGTAAAATCATGCGGTGTTTTTCAGATGAATGTACATTATGAAGCTTGTACTCATTTGCATCGTACGGTTTGGGCGATCCGTGAAGCTGGAATGAAGGCGGCGGTGACGCTTAATCCGCATACTCCGGTGGAGTTACTTGAAGATATTATCAGGGATGTCAATATGGTGCTTTTAATGTCGGTCAATCCTGGGTTTGGCGGACAGAAATTCATTGAAAATTCCCTGAATAAGGTCCGGAGATTGAAGGATATGATTGTTTGCAAAAATCTGGATACCCTGATTGAAGTGGACGGGGGAGTGAATCTCGAAACGGGTAAACGATTGGTCGATGCCGGAGCTGACGTACTGGTTGCCGGAAATGCCGTATTCAGGGCGGAGAATCCGGAACAGGTGATACGCGATATGAAAAAATTAAAAAATTAAAAAATCTAAATTACCATTTAACCCGATTAACATTTTAATTTACCAAAACCATGGAAAAAATTATCGGGCGATCCGCTTTCTGGCGGATCCTTTTGCCATTGATTCCGGGTATTATCATCCAATTTTATTTCCGGGTTTCATTTGATGCAACTTACGGTCCGGCCATCTTGTTATTGTTGTTTACAGGATGCTGTGTCTCATTATTGTTCAGGCAATATGTCTTAAAATATGCTTTCGGACTGATTTTGTTTTGTTTTTCATTTTTGTCCGGTATTGTTTTGACTTCCTGTCAATTGGAGAAAAGTAAATGGGAGATTGTCGCGAAAAGACACAATTACAGTCTTTTATTACTTGAAGATCCTGTAATCAAGCCTAAAAGCCGGATGTGCAAAGCCCGGATTACCGGATGTGACGATACGGTATTTACCCGTGTTGCAGGAAAGAATGTTATTCTATATCTTCCGTTGAATACTGAAACGGAATCGCTTAGGGCAGGACATGGAATCATTGTGAATACTGTTTTTAAGCGACCGGAACAGCATGGTAATTCCACATTCAACTATGCGGATTATCTTGAAAAAAAAGGAGTTGCAGCAACCGGTTATGTCAAGGAAAACAATTGGATACGGCAACCGGTTTCTTTCGGACTGATAGATAAAATAAAGTTTAAGGGAATTGAAATCCGGAATCGTATCGTCGGTATATCGGGTGAAATTTTTCCGGATGAGAAGAGTGCCTCCGTTGCAAACGCTTTATTCGTCGGCTACACCAAAGAACTGTCTCCCGAATTGAGAAGTGTTTTTGCAGCGACAGGAACTGCTCATATTCTGGCTGTAAGCGGATTACATTTAGCGATATTATTTGGGCTACTTTGTTTTTTATTCTCTCCTTTGAATAGGTACTTATTTCTGGTTCCGGTGACCCGTATTTTCATTTTACTTGTATTGTGGTTCTTTGCATTTATAACCGGATTGTCGCCTTCTATCGTTCGGGCTTGTGTCATGACCGGTTTCTTTGGTATGGGAGTCGTTCTCGGCAGAAAATCATTTACGATGAATTCCTTGGCGGCATCGGCTCTATTCATGTTGATTTATAACCCGTTGTATTTGTTTGATGTCGGATTTCAATTGAGTTATGGAGCTGTAATTGCCATAGTATTGATTAATCCGTATCTGGTGCGTTTGAGAGAATTCAAGAGTAAAATACTCCATTATTTCTGGAAATTGTCGTGCGTATCGGTTGCAGCTCAGGTTGGGACAGCTCCGGTTTCTTTGTTTTATTTCGGACAATTTTCCGTTATTTTTCTTTTGACCAATATATATGCTATTCCTTTGTCCGGCTTATTATTGATATTATTGCCGTTGAGTATTTTATTACGTGTGATATATGATTTTCCCGGATATGTTTTTATTCCTGTTAAGGTATTGCTTGAATCATTTATTTCGGGAATAGAAATGTTGAATGGTATTCCTTATTCGGCTATAACAGGTTTGAATTCAGATATTTGGCAGGTTATTTCATTTTATTTGGGATTGTATTTACTCTTTTCGTCGATAAAAAAAAGGCAACCTCAATACCTGTATGCACTTGTTTTTCTTGTCGCATTACAAGTATTTTTGTATCTTTGACCCTGTTTCATATTTTAAATATTTATAAGTTATATGGCTTATGATTACAAAAATCATTGCAGAGGCTGACATTCAGAACACAAAAAAATATATTGATAACGTCGATCGTATTGTCATCGTTTCACATCTTTCCCCGGATGGGGATGCTATCGGATCTTCTCTTGGATTGTACCATTTTTTGCTGGAGATGGACAAGTCTGTCAATGTAATTGTACCCAATGAATTCCCGGATTTCCTGAAATGGTTGAAAGGAACGCATGATATTATCAATGATGAGAAGAGCCATGAAATTGCCGTCGAAACAATAGACGCCGCCGAATTGATATTTTGTATGGATTTCAATATCCTGAAAAGAATAGGAGACCTGGGGCCCTTGGTCGAACAGTCGAAAGCAAAGAAAGTGATGATAGATCATCATCTCGATCCCGGTGATTTTTGTAATGTTACCATGTCATATCCTGAAATTTCATCTACATCTGAGATTGTTTTTCGCTTGATTTGCCGGATGGGTTTTTTTGAAGATATCAACAAGGAGTGTGCGGAATGCATATATACCGGAATGATGACGGATACAGGCGCTTTTACATATAATTCCAATAGTGATCAGATATATTATATAATCAGTGAATTATTGAAGAAGGGAATCGATAAGGATGCGATTTATTCCAGGGTATACAATACCTATACTGTTAACCGGGTCCGGCTGATGGGTTTCCTGACTTATAAAAAGATGAAGGTTTACGAAGATTGTAAAACCGCTCTCCTGACATTATCAAGAGATGAACAGTATCGTTTTAATGTAAAAAAAGGTGATACGGAAGGATTTGTCAATATACCGTTAAGCATTGAAAATATCGTTTTTTCTGTCTTTATCCGGGAAGATAAAGATTTAATTAAGATTTCTTTCCGTTCAAAAGGAAATTTTCCATGCAACGAATTTGCTTCGGCTCATTTCGGAGGAGGAGGACATAAAAATGCCTCCGGAGGAGAATTTTATGGTAATCTGGAAGATGCGATCGCTCTTTTTGAATCGGTTTTGCCAGAATATAAGGAATTATTAATAAAAAATTAGGAAGTTCTTGTCGGAAAAAACATTTGTTTACAAAGAGTTTGATTAACTTTGTGCCGTGAATTTTGAATATTTATAATAATACGTATGAAATGTTCATGTTTTACAAACACCATGCGAAAGGAGTATCATTTGTAACATGGATGTTGTAAATGAGGTATTTAAAAATAAATTATGCATACATGAAAAAAGGAATATTGTTTATACTTTCTCTTATTGCGGTGATAATCTTTATTTCCTCCTGTAATGATCAGAAAACAGCTCAGGAATTGATCCAGGAAGAAAAAAAAGCCATAGAAAGGTTTATCGCCAGGAATGGTATCCGGACGTTATCCTCCTATCCGAAGGATGGGGTTTTTGCAGAAAATGAATATTACAGGAATCCGGACGGATTGTATATTCATGTAGTTGATTCCGGAAATGGACGGCGGGTTGTTGTCTCTGACGAAATACAGGTACGATTCGACGAGATGCAATACTTTAAGTCGGATACCTCTTCCGTAAGTTCTGACCTTATCAGTATAGATCCGTTTGCTTTCCTGTATGGGAATCCTTACAGCTATGATAATTATGGCGGTTATTACACCTGTATCGGTTGGGTAATACCGCTTTCTTATGTGGGAGAAGGAGCGATTGTCAATTTGATCATTCCATCCAACCTAGGAGCTTCCGGTGATCAGAATGCTTACCGTCCTGTTTTTTATAAAGGATTGAGATACACCAGTTTCTTTTAAATTTTGAATAGATATGACTCTTATTAAATCAATATCAGGAATCCGTGGAACTATCGGAGGCCTGGCCGGAGAAGGACTTTCTCCATTGGATATTGTGAAATTTACGTCGGCTTATGCATCGTTGATTCGTAAAAAAAAATCGGGGTCCAATAAAATCGTTGTGGGTCGTGATGCCCGTATTTCAGGAGAAATGGTACGCAATGTTGTTGTCGGAACTTTGATGGGCATGGGATTTGATGTGGTTGATATCGGTTTGGCTACTACGCCGACAACCGAAGTTGCCGTAACCATGGAAAAGGCTGCAGGAGGTATTATCTTGACTGCAAGCCATAATCCGAAGCAGTGGAACGCTTTGAAATTGTTGAATGAAAAAGGCGAATTCCTGAATGCCGCAGAAGGAAATGAAATTCTGAAAATTGCAGAAAAAGAAGATTTCAGATATACGGAAGTTGATTCTTTAGGCAGTTTAGTAAAAGATGATACTTATACAAGAAAACATATTGAGCATGTGTTGAGCCTGAAACTGGTAGATGCTGATGCTATCCGTAAAGCCGGTTTTACCGTTGCCATCGATTGTGTCAATTCGGTTGGAGGAATTGCCATTCCGCAATTACTGGAAGCTTTGGGAGTCCGGAATATCATTGGAATAAACTGTGAACCTACCGGATATTTTGCTCACAATCCGGAACCTCTTCCAGAACATTTGACGGAGATTTCTTCTCTAATGAAAGACGGTAAAGCCGATGTTGGTTTTGTTGTGGACCCGGACGTGGATCGTCTCGCCATTATATGTGAAAACGGGGATATGTTCGGTGAAGAATATACACTCGTTTCTGTTGCCGATTATGTATTACAGCATACACCCGGGAATACGGTTTCCAATTTGAGTTCTACCCGTGCGTTACGTGATGTGACGGAACGTCGTAATGGAAAATATGCTGCTTCTGCGGTAGGAGAGGTGAATGTAGTGGAAAAAATGAAAGCTACAAACGCCGTCATCGGAGGAGAAGGTAACGGTGGAATTATTTATCCTGCAAGCCATTACGGACGTGATGCTTTGGTTGGTATCGCTTTGTTTCTGACTCAATTGGCTAAATCCGGCAAGAAAGTCAGCCAATTGCGTGCCGGTTATCCGACTTATTATATGGCTAAACAAAAGATGGAATTAACTCCAGATACGAATGTCGATGCTCTCCTGGAATCCATCAAGAAAAAATATGCCGGTTATCCGGTCAACGATATTGATGGCGTGAAAATTGATTTTCCCGATAAATGGGTACATTTCAGGAAATCCAACACGGAACCGATTGTCCGTATTTACACGGAAGCTCCCACATCGGAGGAAGCTGAAAAATTAGCGGAAGAAGTAAAAAAGATATAAAACCGGTGTGTATACACGGGTTTATTGATTGAATTACAAAGGTTTTAAATGACCTCAAATCCTGTATAGGGTATCAAAATTTTAGGAATTCTGATTCCGTCGGGAGTTTGGTTGTTTTCCAATAATGCAGCAACAATACGCGGCAAAGCCAAAGCACTTCCGTTCAATGTGTGGCAAGACTGGATTTTTTTATCTTCTCCCCGGTAACGGCATTTCAGACGATTGGCCTGGTAACTTTCGAAATTGGATACCGAACTGACCTCAAGCCAGCGTTGCTGGGCTGCAGAATATACTTCAAAGTCGAAAGTCAGGGCAGAAGTAAAACTCATATCCCCTCCGCAGAGTCGCAGGATCCGCCATGGGAGTTCCAGTTTTTCAACCAGTGTTTGCACATAGTCCACCATTTCTTTAAGAGATTCGTAAGAATGCTCTGGTTTGTCTATTCTGACGATTTCAATTTTATCGAATTGATGGAGTCTGTTCAGCCCGCGCACATCTTTGCCGTATGAACCGGCTTCCCTTCTGAAACAGGCAGAATAGGCCGCATTCATCACCGGAAGGTCTTTTTCTTCCAAGATGACATCCCGATAGATATTCGTAACGGGAACTTCTGCTGTTGGGATCAGGTACAGGTTGTCCAATTCGCAATGGTACATCTGGCCCTCTTTATCCGGCAATTGGCCTGTACCGTATCCGGAATCGGAATTGACTACGTAAGGAGGTTGTATTTCCAAATACCCGGCTTCCTGTACATTGTCGAGGAAGAAGTTGATCAAAGCACGTTGCAAGCGTGCTCCTTTTCCTTTATATACTGGAAATCCCGCTCCTGATATTTTTACACCCAGTTCAAAATCTATTAAATCGTATTTTTTTGCCAATTCCCAATGGGGTAGGGCATCTTTATCCAATTCGGGAATTTTACCTCCGGAACGTTCGATGACATTCTCTTCTGCAGTTCTCCCTTCCGGGACTTCATCAGACGGCAGGTTCGGAATAAGGCACAATAGTTCCGTCAGTTTTTGTTCCGACTCTTTCATGACCATTTCCAATTCTTTGTTCCCGTCTTTCATGGCAGCAACCTCATTGCGGGCGGCTTCCGCCTCTTCCTTCCGGCCTTCTTGCATCAACTGACCGATGGATTTTGATAACCGGTTCAGGTTTGCCAGGTTTGCATCCAGTTTTGTCTGGGAATTTTTCCGTATGGTGTCTGTCTCAATAACCTGATTGATGATTTCTGATGCATCGAAGTGCTTTTTAGCCAAGCGCCTGATAACTTCGTCCTTATTATCGGTGATGAATTTAATAGCCAGCATAAGTGTATTGATTGCAAATGGTTATTTTAAAATTAAAAGAACAAAGTTACGACTTTTCCGACGGATTATGAAATATTTTAAAAAATATCCTTACCTTTGTACTATAAATCATGGGGTTGACCGGTTTTGACAGCGGGTAGAAGTGGTTTGTAAGCATGCAGTGCGTCGTTGTCCGGCACTTTAATCTCGGGTGATGAACAATTAACTGGCGAAAATAATTACGCTCTCGCTGCTTAATCGAAGTATAGTAGATTTAAAGCTTTATCCTTGCACCAGGTGTTTGGACGAGATGTCATCCGGAAGCTCTGGCTTCGAAGCAATCCGAAAAGGTGGCACAGCAATATCGGAGATAGTTTGAAGTAAATCTCGGACTTCAGGCGAAACTTAGAGGATAAGCCCGTCGTTGGTGGCTTCGGTCTTGCGTCGGGTCGAAAATGAAGGCGAAGATAAGCATGTAGAAAGCAGATTAATTCCTCGTTTGGACGAGGGTTCGAATCCCTCCAGCTCCACTGAAAAAATCCATTCAGATTTGAAAGCGCTGATATTATTTAATGTCAGCGCTTTTTCATTATAGTTATGATCCGCGTTTCGAAAAAAATTATTATGCCGGAGGCATGGCTACACTCGAAAGTTTATTTGATGAACGCTTACTGGAACTGGCATGGGAGGGTTGGCGGAGACAAGACATGATTCGCTTCGGTAAATATCATCAGGCTTACGACCAGCGTCCGCAACTGACGGGTGAGAAAAATGGGTTCACAACCGTATTTCCTATACCACAGCATATTCTCGACCTGAATCCGAACCTGACACAGAATAAAGGATATGATTGAATGCGTTTATATCTTTGGTGCCTGATAATCGGTTATTCGTCTGTTCCTGACTTTATAAATGCGTTCTATAATATCTACCACTTTTAATCCTTCCAGGAGATTTGTGGAGATACTGCCTTTATGGTACAGTGTTTCCACTACATTTTGTATGACATAGTGATGATTTTGTGCCGATCCTTTATAATTTCCGTAATCGTTCGGAGGGTTCGAAGGAGTCAGTTCCGGCATGGTATAATCTTTGATATGGCAATAAACGACTTCATTCATGTACTGTCCGGAAACTTTGACACTGCCTTTTGAACCGATAATGGTAATACTACTTTCCATGTTGGTGTCCCAGACAGCAGTAGAATAATTGAGACAACCCATTCCTCCGTTTATGAAGTTGAATGTAACGCAACCGCTGTCTTCAAAATCAGTGAGATTCTGATGGCAAAAATCCGCGAAATTTCCGCAGATATTGGTAATATCTCCAAAAAGCCAATACATGATATCGATAAAGTGAGAAAATTGGGTGAACAAAGTTCCTCCATCCAACTTAGCATCTCCGTGCCAGTTGCCTTTTTTATAGTAACGTTCGTCACGATTCCAGAAACAGTCCAGTTTCACTAAGTAGATATCTCCCATTGTCTTGTCTTTCATCATGTCTTTCAACCAAACGGATGGTGGAGAATAACGGTTTTGCATCACACAAAATACGTGTTTTGAAACTTCCAGTGATTTGGATAATATTTTTTCGGCATCGGCTTTGGTTAGGGCAACAGGTTTTTCTACAACCACATGTTTCTGGTTTTCCAATGCTTTTACGGCATATTCGGCATGAAAACCGTTCGGTGTGCAGATATTTACCACGTCGATATTCAAACCTGAATTGAGAAGATCATCGATTGAATTGAAAAATGGCGTTTTCAGTTCGTTTAATCCCAATTTTTCTTTGGGTAAGATATCGCAGACGGCAACCAGTTGTGAATGTTCATTTCTGAGAATCATTTCACAGTGCCGTTTACCGATGTGTCCCATTCCGACTATTGCGAATCTGATTTTTTTGTTCATGTGCGTTCCGTTTATACTTTACGTTTGCAAAAGTAATATCTTTAATGTATATTTAACTATGAATGATCCGCCATTTTTATAGTATGAAATCATTTTTATTTTTACAGACAATTTGACATACACAGAAAAATGGTATATTTGTACCGTACACTTTCAAACGATACGCAACGGAACGATAAAAAGAGTTTACTGATAATAAAACAAATATAAAAATACGAAATTTATGCGACGACTGATTCTTATTCATGTTCTTATTTGGTTTTGTGCTTCCGGAATTGCTGCACAAGAGTACAACTTCAAACAGAATATCCCATATGTTGATAAAACTGAACAGGATGCTTACAGGCAGGAACGTTGTAAATTGGATGTCTATTATCCGAAAGACAAAAAGGATTTTAAAACGGTAGTTTGGTTCCATGGTGGTGGTCTTGAGGGTGGAAACAAACATATTCCCGACGAACTGAAAGATAAAAATATTGCTGTCGTCTCTGTGAATTACCGGTTGAGCCCCCGTGCTAAAAATCCGGCTTACACAGATGATGCCGCTGCTGCTGTGGCATGGGTATTTAAAAATATCGCTTCATTCGGTGGAAATCCGGATAAAATTTATGTTTCCGGTCATTCGGCAGGAGGATATTTAACCCTCATGATTGGTCTGGATAAATCTTATTTGGGGAAATATGGTGTGGATGCGGATAAAATCAAGGGTTTGATACCGATAAGCGGACAAACCAATACTCATTACACCATTCGCAAGGAAAGAGGCTTGCCGTTTGAAATTCCGGTTATTGATCAATATGCGCCTCTAAATCAGGTAAGAAAGAATCTTCCTCCGGTTTTATTGATTACAGGTGACCGGAAACTGGAAATGACCGCCAGGTATGAAGAAAATGTGCACCTGGAAGCTATCCTTAAGTTTTTTAACAATAATGTAATTTTGTATGAAATTCAAGGATTTGATCATGGATCTGTTTGTTCGCCCGGTTGTATTTTGTTATTAAATTGGTTAAAAAAATATTAATAATGTCTATTTAATATTTATTTTTAATTCCGGACTTTTATCTCAGCTTGTACTTTAAATTTATATGACATGAGAAGAACTACTTGTATTTTAATTGCCTTGTTTACGGTTTTATCCTTGCGGGGACAATACGTATATTATGATGCTTCTGTTTTTCCCGTGTTGGGGAAAGCAACGGATAAAACGGCAACACGTTATGAGCGTCTACCTGATTCGTTGCGAACGATTTCCCGTCCGCCGTTGTGGGGATTGGGGCAAAACAGCGCCGGGTTGGCTGTCCGTTTCCGTTCCAATTCAACAGCGGTTGCCGCCCGGTGGGATGTCCTTCTCAACCGGAGTATGAACCACATGACGGATACCGGTGTTAAGGGTCTGGATCTGTATTGTCTCGAAAACGGGGAATGGGTTTTCATCAATAGCGGGCGTCCGACCGGAAAGCATAATGAAGCGGTGATTGTTTCCCACATGTACCCGGAAGACCGCGAATATATGCTTTATTTATCCCTTTACGATGGAGTTACCGCTTTGGAAATCGGCGTTGATTCGCTGGCGACTATCGGCTGTCCTCAAGTGGATTTGCCTGTCCGGAACAAGCCGGTCGTTTGTTATGGAACGAGTATTTTACAGGGAGGGTGTGCCAGTCGTCCGGGAATGGCGCATAGTAATATCCTGTCTCGCCGGTTCAACCGTGAATTTATTAATCTGGGATTTAGCGGAAATGGGAAATTGGATTATGAAATTGCCGAGGTAATAGCCGGTGTGGATGCTTCGTTGTATATTCTCGATTTTGTACCCAATGCTACCGTGGATGAAATGAACGAAAAGGTCGTCCGTTTCTATTCGATTATTCGTAGTCGCCGGCCCGGTGCACCTATTCTTTTTGTAGAAGACCCTGTTTTTACACATACGCGTTTCGACCGGCGAATTGCCGAAGAAGTCCGGAATAAAAACGAAACGATTCGGCGAATTGTAAAGGAATTACAGGCTCAAGGAGACAAGCGTATTCGTTTGCTTTCTTCGAAAAATATGTTGGGGCATGACGGAGAAGCCACTGTCGACGGCATCCATTTTACCGATTTGGGTTTCATGCGTTATGCCGAATTGCTTTATCCGGCAATTAAACAGTATATCGGAAAATAAAACCTCGTCGGTTTTTCAAGATTTCAACTGTAGATAAGTCCATACAGGGTAGTGATCGGAATTTTTGATGCTTCTGTCCACCGTACAATGATAGGCCTTGATGTTTTTACTGTGGAGGAT
>JAITTA010000147.1 GCA_031287395.1 Dysgonamonadaceae bacterium
TTTTAGTCCGGATTAAAATGACATAGGTACATCCATCAACAATATACGGGCGTTTTCCGAGTCTGCCGTAATTTTAATCGTATCTGTATCCGATATGCTGAAGCCGTCTCTGAAATGCAACTTCTGTCCTTCGATTGTAAATTCTCCTTCCACGACCATAGCAAATACCCCATTCCCTTGTTTCCTCATGTTGTATTCAAAACCGATACCTTTGTCGAAAGTCCCTATGTTGAACCAGGCATCCTGATGGATCCACAATCCGGTATTGGAAACATCATCCTTCGGTGCTACAATCTGAATCAATTGATTCTTGTTGTGTATAAAATTAAAAACTTTCTGATCGTAACGCGGTTCTACCCCCTTTTTATTGGGGAACACCCATATCTGAAAAAAGTTTACCGGTTTATCTTCGTTTGCGTTGTATTCGCTATGTGTGATGCCGGTACCGGCACTCATAACCTGTACTTCTCCCGCATGGATTACACCGGTATATCCCATGCTGTCTTTGTGCTCTAAAGCGCCATACAAAGGGATGGATATTATCTCCATGTTATCGTGCGGATGTGTACCAAAACCCTCTCCTCCTTTTACAATATCATCGTTGATAACCCGGAGAGCGCCGAAATGGACCCGGTTGGGATCGTAATAGTTTGCAAAACTGAATGTATGGTGTGTGTCTAACCACCCGTGATTTGCATGGCCTCTGGATGAAGCGCGATACAATGTTGTTTTCATAACACTTGTTTTTTCTGTTTTTTAATAAATATTTGTTTTTTCTATTTTTTTAATAACGTTATTAATGTATGAATTGTTATCGGTCATCCATATTTATTTTTCACCGGTAAAAAATCAAAGAAATCGTTCGCAGAACCTTCATGCCGGACAAAAATCAAAATTGTTGATAACTAATGATCCGATGTTATGGTTTTACAATAAATTATTCACTACCTTTGTAGTCGACATCCGGTTCTCTGTAACTGCCGCAAGGTGGTGGAGATTAAAAGGGAATCCTGTGAAAATCAGGAACTATCCCCGTAGCTGTGAGTTCCAGAAAGAAAGAAGTACATCCTTTAGCCACTGTCGGTTTTGATGGGAAGGCGTACTTCCGGAACAAGTCAGAAGACCTGCCTGATGTAAATTGCCGGGGCTTTCGGGTGAAAAGCAAAACAGGTTTCAGGTCTTCGTGGATTTGTATCTATTTACCTCTTTCCCAAAAGTTCCATTTTGCAGAACAATGTGTAAAAACAAACAATATGGAATTATTTATTATCAAACGGGACGGGAAAAGAGAAGCTTTTTCCATCGACAAAATCAAAAATGCTATTGCTAAGGCCTTCCTTTCGGTAGGTAGTTTTGCCGCTCAGGATGTCATTACCAATATCCTGAGCCGGGTCAGTATCAATAACGACACCACAGTAGAAGAAATTCAGAATCAAGTGGAAATAGCACTGATGTCCGAACGGTATTATGCTGTAGCCAAAGCTTATATGCTTTACAGGCAAAAGCATACCGAAGACAGGGAAGTACGTGATAAACTCAAATTTCTGATGGATTACTGCGATGCTTCAAATGCCGCATCAGGCAGTAAATACGATGCCAATGCCAACGTAGAGAATAAAAACTTAGCCACCCTTATCGGTGAGTTACCTAAATCCAATTTCATTCGTTTAAATCGCCGCATGTTAACCGACCGGATAAAATAAATGTTCGGAAAAGAAGTCGCCGATAAATACATCGACCTGTTGAACAACCATTACATTTACAAAAACGACGAGACCAGCCTGGCCAATTATTGCGCCAGTATTACCATGTATCCGTGGCTGATTGGAGGAACCACATCTATCGGCGGAAATTCAAAAGCGCCTACCAACCTGAAATCGTTCTGTGGCGGGTTTGTCAATATGGTCTTTATGGTGTCGAGTATGTTGAGCGGAGCTTGCGCCACTCCCGAATTCCTGATGTATATGAACTATTTTATCGGTTTGGAATTTGGCGAAGATTATTATTTACATGCCGATAAAGTCGTTGACTTGTCAAAAAAGCAACGGACGTTGGATAAAGTCATTACCGATTATTTCGAGCAAATCGTCTATTCCATCAATCAACCTACGGGAGCGCGGAATTTTCAGGCCGTTTTTTGGAATATTTCGTATTATGACAAGTATTATTTCAATAGTCTGTTTGAAAATTTTGTGTTTCCAAACGGCAGCAAACCCGACTGGAATTCACTGAGTTGGTTGCAAAAGCGGTTCATGAAGTGGTTCAACCGCGAACGTACCCGTTCTGTCCTGACATTCCCTGTCGAAACGATGGCTTTATTGACCGGAAACGGCGATACAAAAGATAAAGAATACGGCGATTTTACGGCAGAAATGTATACCGAGGGACATTCATTTTTCACTTACATCAGCGACAATGCCGATTCTTTAAGTAGTTGCTGCCGGTTGCGTAACGAAATACAGGATAACGGATTCAGTTATACCCTCGGTGCAGGCGGTGTTTCCACAGGCTCGAAAAGTGTGCTGACCATCAACCTGAATCGTTGCATACAACATGCAGCTCGGAAAGGTCAACATTACCTGTTTTTCCTCGAAGAAGTCGTTGATCTGGTACATAAAGTGCAATTAGCTTACAACGAAAACCTGAAATACATGTACGAGAAGGGAATGTTACCTTTGTTTAACGCAGGATATATTAATCTGGGGCGACAATACCTGACCATCGGTGTCAATGGTTTGGTAGAGGCTGCCGAATCACTTGGAATAATCATTAACGACAACCCACAATATACTGCTTTTGTTCAACAGATATTAGGACTTGTTGAAGATTACAACAAAAAATACAGGACTAAAGATGTCCTGTTTAACTGCGAAATGATTCCGGCGGAGAATGTAGGTGTGAAACATGCCAAGTGGGATAGGAGGGATGGTTATAAAGTAAGTCGAGATTGCTACAACAGCTACTTTTATATTGTGGAAGATGATTCGTTGAATGTTATTGATAAATTCCGCCTGCACGGCAAAAAGTATATTCGACATCTGACCGGGGGATCTGCCCTGCATGTGAATCTGGATGAACATTTGAGTAAAGAACAATATCGGCAATTGTTACGTGTCGCTACACAGGAAGGTTGCAACTATTTTACTTTCAATATTCCGAACACGGTTTGCAACAATTGCGGACATATTGACAAGCGCAAGTTGGACGAATGCCCGTCGTGCCGGAGTCGGAATCTTGATTATCTTACCCGTATCATTGGCTACATGAAGCGTATCAGTAATTTTTCGCAACCACGGCAGGAGGAGGCCGCACGACGTTATTATGCTTCGGTTCATCAACTATGATATTGTTTTTCAGGAAATTCCCGGAGAAGTGACACTGGCAATCAATCTGTCCAATTGTCCTCACCGGTGTAACGGATGTCACAGTCCTCACCTTTGGGAAAATACAGGGGAAATATTGGATGAAAATGTACTTGAAGGATTACTCGAAAAATACGGAAATGCCATCACTTGCATTTGTTTTATGGGCGGGGATGCCAACCCTCAAAGAATAGTGGAACTGGCTGCTTTTTCTCTTCTGAAGACAAACGGTAACATAAAGACCGGATGGTATTCAGGCAGGAATACATTACCGGAAACGTCTTTCCTGCAATATTTCGATTACATTAAATTGGGAGCGTATATGGAACATTTGGGCGGATTGGATTCCGTCACTACCAATCAGCGTTTTTATCGTATCGAAGATGTAAAAATGATAGATGCAACAAATAGTTTTCAAAAACATATTACGAGAAAAGGTTGAGTTTTTAATCGTATAATACAAATACCATGAAAAGGGTATTGGTATTTACATCAATAATTGTTTACTTTGCATCAAAATGTAAAAGTAAAAATATTATGGGAAAAATAGCTGAAAAATTGACGGACCTGATAGGAAATACTCCATTGTTGGAGTTATCTAATTACAACAAAAACCATGCTCTTGGAGCACGTATTATAGCTAAGTTGGAGTATTTTAACCCGGCTTCAAGCGTAAAGGATCGTATTGCTTACGCAATGATTGAAGACGCAGAAGCCAAAGGAATACTAAAACCGGATAGTGAGTTGATAGAACCGACAAGTGGGAATACGGGTATCGGACTGGCTTTTGTTTCGGCAGCTAAGGGTTATAAATTAACGTTAACCATGCCTGAAACGATGAGTATAGAACGAAGGAACCTGTTGAAAGCTTTGGGTGCCAATATTGTGTTGACTCCAGGGCCTGAGGGAATGAAAGGAGCGATTGCTAAGGCCGAAGAATTACAGAAAACCAATTCCAAAGCGGTAATCCTCCAGCAATTTGTCAATCCTGCCAATCCTGCTGTTCACCGTAAAACAACGGCTGAGGAAATCTGGAGAGATACAGATGGGAAGGTCGATGTGTTTGTGGCAGGAGTTGGTACCGGAGGTACGGTGAGCGGCGTTGGTGAAGTCTTGAAGAAATATAATCCTTCCGTGCAGATAATCGCTGTGGAGCCAAAAGATTCGCCGGTATTATCGGGTGGTAGTCCCGGTGCTCATAAAATTCAGGGAATTGGAGCCGGATTTATTCCTGCAACCTACAATGCCGGTGTTGTTGATGAAGTTATACAGGTCGAAAATGACGATGCTATCCGTACAAGCCGGGAACTGGCCCGTGAAGAGGGATTATTGGTCGGTATATCCTCCGGTGCGGCGGCGTATGCGGCAACAATTATTTCCGGTCGTCCTGAAAATAAGGGGAAAAATATTGTTGTAATCCTGCCGGATACGGGAGAACGTTATCTGACGACCATATTGTATGCTTTTGATGAATATCCGCTTTGATATTTGACAGGAAGTTTCCGCAATCAAATATAATAATCCGAAGCATCTACGATACCTGCTCGCAATGCATACCTGGATGCTTCCTGGGCATTGTTGACATCCAGTTTCCGGTATATGTTTTTCCGGTGGGTAACGACAGTAAGTACGCTGATGTTGCGTTTTACCGCAATCTCTTTTGCCGTATTTCCCCAGGCGATTTCTTTTAATATTTCTTTTTCTGTAATAGTTAACAATTCATTATTTTCAACAGGATCGTTATTAGATATAGACAGAAGATCATTTATCTGTGAACACAGGAAAAGTTTTTTGTCACAGGCATAAGATATGGCAGTATCTATTTCCGCCAGATCGGCCGTTTTAAGAACGACACTGAATACCTGATTACACAGAACAACTCTTTTGAGAAATTGAATGCTCAGTTTTTCCGAAAAAAGTATCCAATGTACTTCCGGGAAACGGGCGCTGATGTTTATAAGTCCGTCCGCACTATTCAAATCAGATAATGTGTAGTCGATGATTACAAGACTATCCGGACCGGAAGTCAATGCATTGATAAGCTTATTCTTGGTATCTGCGAAATTTATTTCGTACGGTTGATTCCGTAAACTTTGCTTTATTAAAGCTTCAACTCCTAACCGGGTAATATCCTGTTTATCGAAAATGATAATATTTTTTTTCATCCGGATGTTTTCGTAGGATTAGAATCTGTAAGATGGTATCCTGTTTTATTAATTAAATGGAATGAAGGGCATTTTCAATATCTTGTTTTAAATCTTCGGAATCTTCCAATCCGACAGAAAAACGAATGAGATCATCTTCAATTCCAATTACCTTTTTCATGTCCGAAGAAAATGTTCCGTATATTGTTGACTCCGGGTGTATAGCTAAAGTCTTGTTGTCGAATAAGTTGGTCGCCCGGCGAATGATTTTCAATGCATCCATGAATTTGAAACAAGCCTCTTTATTCCCCAGATTAATAGTAAACATGGCACCCGGACTACCGGTAAACATCCGGTCTGAGATTCCTTTATACGGGGAATCTTTTAATTGGGGGTAATTTGACTTCCGGAC
>JAITTA010000170.1 GCA_031287395.1 Dysgonamonadaceae bacterium
CCGGTTTTCGACAAGATCTATAGCCCGGATAAAGAACTTGTTCCCGGAAAACATCATTTTGTGGTATGGTTCAATCTTTTTGCTCCTTACTCCTATACTCCTGTGGTCGAGAACCAATATATATTGGGTGAGATGCTATTTAATCTGGATGTCCCGGTTCCACCTATAGTGGAGCACTCGATGACTAGATTGCCTGTATCGCTGTATGGATACCGAGAGGAATCAATCGCTCTAAATGGAAACACCGTTGTTATTCCGGTAGTTCAAAATTCCAACAAGATAAACGTAAATGTATATGGGCTTACCCCGACACAGGATGAATACCGTTTTTCCATTCAGGATAATAACGGTACTTATACTTGTTATAATGTATTTGCTACCTGTGGTACTTTTGAATACGTGGAATGGGTGACTTTTCCTCAAATGTCGCCGAATAAGCAAAATGTATCATCTGCTGTTTCCGAAGAAACAAGCCTGTTGAGTGCCTCTTTCAACGTTTTGAAATTGGCGGCAGATCGCCCTAATCCCGAATTGATCATTTCTAATAATTCCACGGGAGAGCAACTGTTTCCGAGAGAGGGATATACTAATAACTTGATACAAATGATTTTGGCTGCTGATGCAAAAAACGATTTCGACAAAACACATGTCTATAACATTGATATTACATTCGGCGGAAATCCGGATATAACCATTAAGGTGAACGGCTGGAACGCATCCGAATCAAATGTTGAGATAGTACCCTGATAATTAGATAACAAAAAAAAGTATAATAAAATTAAAGATAATTACAAAATGAGAAAGAGCACAAATATTTGGTGGAGTTTATTCTTCCTGCTCACAATATCGTGGGTAATGTCCTCATGTAATGAAAATGATATAGATACACCGGGAAGTAATAATGATGAAGGAGAAAAGCTTGAATTAGCGCTTCAATTAGCAGTTCCTGATCATACGCTTACTTCTCAGTTGCGCTCCATTGGTCCGAATCAGGAAAGTGCAATTAAAGAAATTGATGTATTGGCATTCCGTGTAGGGAACGATGGTAAAGACTATTTCGACTATGTAGCGAAATCTACAAAGTACGACCCGGATTTGCAATCCGACAATCCGGACAGTATCCGGGTAATCGCTTGGATTAAAGGATATCAGCAACGGTTTATCGTTATTACCAATGCACACGACAAAGTGCAGGCGCTGATCGATTCCAAGAAGACTGCAAATCAGAGCGGAGAGAAAGGCTGGTACAATACGGAAAAAAATGCCATGCTTTCGTTGTTAGAATTTTCTTTAGGCACAGATAACATGTGGAAAACGCTTGATGCATCCGATTACACGGCATTTCCCATGTGGGGCGAAAGTGAGCCGGTAACTATTACGTCGAAAATAAAACAATTGCCCGGTAAGGTACACCTTCTCCGGATGTTGGCTAAAATTGACGTTCAACTGGACGAAACAGTCACCGGTCTGAAAAGTAAATTTAAACTAAAAAGTGTAAGATTATACAATACCCAGATCCAAGGACGCATTATCCCCAATAGTTCAGCCGTTCAGAAGACGACAAACAGCATTTACGTAACCGCTCCGAGCCTTCCGGCAACACCTGACAAACAGTTAGGCCCGCTGGTCTATACTGATTTCTCCTCACCGGGAGCTACGGATGTAGCCGTGAGAGGCGCTATTTATACTTTCGAATCTCAAGCGCCGGCTGATAACAATCCGCTGGATGCAACCTGTCTGGTTGTGGGCGGTCTATATGGTACGGATACGCAAGAAACTTATTACCGAGTCGATTTTCTGAAAGATGACGTCATGACGTACGACATTATTCGACGCATTTACAAATCTACTATTAACATTACGAATGTAATGGATAGAGGACACGAAAACCCGCAGGAAGCATTTGGAGCGAAAGCGGAAAATATGCAGACAGAGGTAGAAGTGTGGGCAGGCAACGATTTGGTTGTCTCTTTTAACGGGCAATATTTTCTTTATGTAAATAAAAACAGGTTCGATTTTTCACGCGAAGTCTGCACAACAGCCCAGAATCATAACATTCTTGTCGTTAATACAAATTACGAAACAACAGCTAAAAAAGGGTGGACTATCAGCAATATTACGGATGAGAATGGAAATGCGCCGGTTAACTGGCTGACTGTTACCGCTCCCAACGGCACGACAAACACAGGCGCTTACAGCGAATCGATGAAAGAAGATAGCCTGGTATTGACTTACACTCAAAATACTACCGGACAGCCTCGTTATGCCAACATTATTTTTGCAGCCGGACGGCTTCGTTATACCGTTCAAGTTGTACAAAATATACGGGAAGGAGTGTCTATTACTTTTTATAATGGAAGCGGAAGAATAGTAGGTAATGAGTTAGTGCCTGACGGACAGGTGATTGATACATTAAAATTCTTTTATCCTTCAATATCATCGATAAATCAGGATGCACTTCCGTTCACCATTACATGGACACCCAAAGAAGCTGAGGTGAGGGTATTTGAAACCCATAAATATGTGCAACCAATCAATGGAGTAATCCAATATCTGAATTTCAATACGAATCCTATGACATTAAGGGTGATTACTTCACACAATGGAATATACGTATATCACATTGGATTGAGATTTGAGCACACTCCTGGAGAAAGAGAGGCAATGTCTAACGCACAGTCTGCTATCGGATTCTATTTATCGAATGGTGTGGAAGAGATAGAAAAGCACATTGTGTTTGTTTGCTATCCACCCCAATGATGGATAGATAACGTATGCACAAAGTTATAATGGGGATATTGTATTTTGTAATACATATCCCCATTGATATAATCTGCCGGAAAGCGCACACATTGCATATAAGGAAATAGTATTGTTTATCCTACCACCCAGCGGCTCAAAGTCCGTTCTTCGGCGCTAAACTCCGCACCGATTTTTACGATTTTTTTGTCACCGATAGCGTATTGTGCGGCATATTTACGCTCGTCAATCTGTTTTAAAGCATTTTCGGCAGTCGTGTTTTCAGTTAGTTTGAACTCAAAAATAAAAACGATATTGTTCACAATTACAATCGCATCGGCGCGACCGATAGCGCTGCTTGGTTCGGCTTGAACAAACTCGCCCATCAATTTGAACAGCAGATAAAAAATAGTTTGGTAGTGCTTTTCTTCCTTGTTGTTCAATTCGTAGGGGATGCCTGCAAAAAAGGCTTTCAGGCGGTTCATAAAACCGTCCACATTGTTTGCCCGCAAGTCGCGGATAAAACTGCCGACTGAAAATTCGCCCAAAACATCTTTGTCCGGCATAAAGGCAGGTAGCAAGTTGTTCATAAAACCGTATTTAACTTCCTCATTTGGATAGCCCAACCGGTATTCGTCCAGTTCGGCATCATAACCTTTGATAGTCAGATAGCCGCTTTGATACAGTATCGGAACGGGATTTTTGTTCCCAATCTGGTAATCGGTAATGGAACGCACCGGAAA
>JAITTA010000059.1 GCA_031287395.1 Dysgonamonadaceae bacterium
CGGGTTCTTTGTCTTTTTCTTTTGAAACAGTGTTGGATAAATGCGAACATGCTGATTTTTGGTTGATCAAATATTTTAATGATAAAGAATTGGATTACAGGGAGCTCAAAGCTGAATACGCACCTTATGCTTATTTTGACGCGTTTAAAAACAAAAACATTTTTGCCTGTAATACAAACAAAAACCGGTATTATGAGGAACTGCCCATTCATCCGGATTTTGTACTGAAAGAATTGATTTCAATCTTTCATCCGGAGTTACTCCCCAGTTATCAGAAGAGGTATTATAAAAAACTGAGAGATGAAGATAACCCTAGATAGCTAATTAATTATTTATTTGGTGTAAAATAAGTTAGATATTTTTTTAACTTGGAAATATGCCTGCTTGTGAAAGACAGGCATATTTTTTATTTTTCCCTCATAAATATATTGATAGGAGTTCCTGTCATATTCCAGTGTTTGCGTATCTGGTTTTCTAAAAATCGTTTGTAAGGATCTTTGACCCACTGAGGCAGATTACAGAAAAAGACAAAACTGGGAATAGCTGTATTCGGTAATTGGGTGATATATTTGATTTTTACTACTTTCCCTTTGTTTGATGGGGGAGGAGTATGCTCTATGATTGGCAATAGGATCTCATTCAATTTATGAGTGGGAATTTTTGTTTTACGGACTTCGTAAACTTCTTTTGCAACTTCCAGAATCTTAAAGATACGTTGTTTGGTCAATGCAGAGGCAAAAATAACAGGGACATCTACAAATGGAGCAATCCGTTCCCTAATGGCCTCTTCAAAAGTTTTAATTACCTTTGGATTTTTATCTTCCACCAAGTCCCATTTATTGATTACAATGATTATCCCTTTTTTATTTTTTTGAATCAATGAAAAAATATTCATATCCTGGGCTTCAATGCCTCTGGTGGCATCGATCATCAGAATGCAGACATCGGAATTTTCGATTGAACGAATGGCCCGGATTACCGAGTAATATTCCAAATCCTCGTTCACTTTCCCTTTTTTCCGGATACCGGCCGTATCGATTAAGTAGAAGTTCAATCCGAATTTATTATATTTTGTATAGATGGAATCACGTGTCGTGCCTGCAATATCGGTCACAATGGTCCGGTTTTCTCCGATAAAAGCATTAGCCAGAGACGATTTTCCTGCATTAGGACGTCCGACAATGGCAATACGAGGCAATTCTTCTTCAGGAATATCTTCTTTTTTGTTTTGGAATTTGGAAACGACGGCATCCAATAATTCTCCTGTTCCTGATCCGTTGATTGACGAGATTGCAAACGGATCTCCCAGACCAAACTTATAAAACTCTGCCGTTTGGTGGTGTAGTTCAAAATTGTCGGCCTTATTTGCAACCAGTATTACCGGTTTTTGGGAACGGCGTAACATTTGGGCAACTTCATCGTCCAGATCGGTTATTCCGTTGACTACATCGACCATAAATAAAATTACGTCAGCCTCTTCGATGGCAATTTGTACCTGTTTATTGATCTCTTCTTCGAAAATATCTTCCGAATTTACAACCCATCCGCCTGTGTCGACAACCGAAAATTCCTGTCCCAACCATTCGGCCTTACCATATTGACGGTCGCGTGTAGTTCCGGCAACTTCATTTACGATTGCCTGCCTGAATTGTATCAGCCTGTTGAATAGTGTTGATTTCCCTACATTCGGGCGACCTACGATTGCTATTAAATTACTCATGGTTCTTATGAATTAAAAATTAAAAACTGAAAATTAAAAATTAAAAAATCATTTCTAATTCTTCATTTTTAATTTATTCGATTTTGTATCCGAACTTTTTCAATAGATTATCCCTGTTTCTCCAATCTTTTTCCACTTTAACAAACATTTCCAGAAAAACTTTTTTATCAAAAAACCGTTCGATATCTTTGCGGGCCGTAGAACCCAATTTTTTTATTGATATTCCTTTATCTCCGATAATAATCCCTTTTTGGGAATCCCTCTCGACGATAATCAGGGCTTTGATATGAATCAGATCTTTTTCTTCTTTGAACAGTTCGACGATAACTTCTACTGCATACGGGATTTCTTTTTGATAGTAAAGTAAAACTTTTTCCCGGATTATTTCCGTTACAAAGAAACGAGCCGGACGATCGGTCAATGCATCTTTTTCAAAATAAGGGGGAGATTCTGGGAGCAGTTCTACAATCCGTTTTTGCAAATAGTTGATATTGAATTTGTTTGTTGCGGAAATGGGGATAATTTCAGCTTTGGGTAGTAACTGTTGCCACTTATCCGATTGGAATTCCAGTCCTTTTTGGTCCGTTAAATCAATTTTATTGATAACCAGTAGGACCGGGGAACTTGTCTTTTCTACTTTCTGCAGGAAAAAATCATTTTTATCGATTTTCTCCACCATATCTGTTACGTACAATAATACATCCGCGTCGTCCAAAGCCGATTCGGAAAATTGTAACATGTTTTCCTGTAATTTATAATTGGGTCGCAATACTCCTGGGGTATCCGAATAAACGATTTGCATATCGTCGGTATTTACAATACCCATAATCCGGTGACGCGTCGTTTGCGCTTTGGATGTGATGATCGAAATGCGTTCCCCTACCAATTGGTTCATCAGGGTTGATTTTCCGACATTGGGATTTCCTACGATGTTGACGAATCCGGATTTATGCACAATAAATAAAATTAAGAGTTCAGAGTTCAGAGTTATTCATCGCGCGTAAGTCAATTCTTAACCCTTAATTTCTAACTTATTATTATCATTTAGGATCATACCCCCATTTTAAATAGGTAGCTCCCCAGGTAAATCCTGCTCCGAATGCTGTCAGGATGATATTGGCTCCTTTATACAGAAGTGGTTCCCAATCCCACAAACAGAGTGGAATCGTCCCGGCGCTGGTATTGCCGTATTTTTCAATATTGATCATTACCTTGTCGGAAGATACGCCCATGCGACTGGCGACGGCGTCGATAATCCGGCGGTTGGCTTGATGTGGTACTACCCAATCGAGATTTTCTTTGGTCAGGTTGTTCCGTTGCATTAATTCCACACAGGTATCCGACATATTGGAAACGGCGTGTTTATATACCACTTTACCATCTTGCCAGATCGTATGTTGATTTTTATCTACTGTTTCATGCGATGCGGGGTTGACCGAACCTCCTCCGATCATATTCAGGTATTGCAGGCTGTTTCCATCGGTGCGCATGATGGAATCCATGATTCCGATTTCTTCCCCGGTAGCTTCAAGTAATGCTGCTCCGCAACCGTCTCCAAAAATGGGACAGGTGTTGCGGTCGGTATAATTGGTGATTACGGAAAGAACATCACCTGCCAATACCATTATTTTCTTGTATTTCCCGGAAACAATATAGGCATTGGCTACTTCAAGAGCATAAATAAATCCACTGCAGGCTGCGCTCAGATCAAAACAGAAAGCATTAGTCATCCCTGCCCTGTGTGCAGCCATAGCTGCAGCATTAGGCATGATATAATCAGGAGTTGAGGTGGCGAAGATCACAGCCTCTACTTCTTTAGGATCGAGATTTGTTTTACGGATCAAATCTTCCACAGCTTTGGCAGCCATGTAACCAACACCGCTTCCTTCTTCTTTCTTAAGAATCCGTCTTTCTTTGATTCCGATACGTGTCATGATCCACTCGTCGGAGGTATCCACTATCTGTGATATTTCTTCGTTAGTCATCACATATTTTGGAACATATCCCGATATGCCGGTAATTACTGCATGAATTTTTCCCATATCTATTTTTTGAAAGTATTCTAAAAAAAATGCCCTAAAATAATGGTTTTAGGGCCGTTTTTTGAACGAGGGGCGCCCTAAGAGCGCTTAAACCCCCAATGTCTTTAAACCGCAACAGCTTTTTCGATTGCCAATTTCCCTCTGTAATAACCACATTCACCACAAACAGTATGGTAGATATGCCATGCTCCGCAATTAGGGCATACAGCCATCGTTGGCATTAATGCTTTGTCGTGAGTTCTTCTTTTGCCTTTTCTTGCCTGTCCGGTTCTTCGTTTAGGATGTGCCATTTGTTTATTATTTTAATTGTTATCATTTTCTTCTTTGAAGCCTTTCAGAGCATCCCACCTGGGATCGATAACGTCTTCGGTATCATCGGTATCACTGTCTGTAATGATGATGTCTCCGGCGTCACCTTCGCTTCCAAATTCATCTTCTACCCCTTTGGGTGCATGTTTCTTTAATGTGGAAGTCATCGTTTTATTACATTTCCCCGGCGCATGTACATGCTTGATTGGAATAGTCAAAACTATGAATTCATAAATAAACCATGCCAGGTTGATGACTCCTTCCGATTCCGGGATGATGACGATTTCATCGCTTTCTTCGGAATAATCTTTTCCTAATTTTACAATCAGACGATTGGTGGTCGTTACGGGAAAATCCATATCGTCCAAACACCTGTCGCAAGGGATGATAATTGTTCCGTCAATGGAAAAATTCAGTTCATAAACTCCTGCGGATTTTCTGACCGTCAGGTTTACTTTGACTTTGCCTTTTTGAATGTCATCACCACCAATATCGCCAAAAAACTTATTTTCCAACAGATATTCAATTTCCTGAATATCTTTGGTCATACTTTTCAAGTCAACTTTGTACGGATCGAACTTTCCCACGAAATCAAATTTTATAAAAACTCCGCAAAGGTATGCAAAAAGAATGGAATAATGAAATTTATAAAGAATAATTTTAGTTCCTTTGCTACCTTAAGGCTTTTGTTAATTCGATACGGAAGGTGGTTCCTTTATTCAATTCGGAATTTAAAACATATATTTTTCCTTTCTGATACGATTCAACAATTCGTTTAACCAGCGACAGCCCTAATCCCCAACCTCTGGCTTTGGTCGTATATCCGGGATGGAAAATAACTTCTTGTTTGGATTTAGGAATACCTTTGCCGGTATCGGATACATCGATTTTTACTTTCTTGTCGGAATTTATTACCCGGATGTCGATTTTTCCTTTCCCATCCATGGCATCCACGGCATTTTTTATAAGGTTTTCGATTACCCATCCGAATAGAGAATCGTTCATTACCACATAAACAGGCTCTTCCGACGGTTGATAATGGATGGAAACTTTTGAAGATATCCGTTTTTCCAAGTAGTCGATGATCTGCTTCAATGCGGCATCCAAATCCATCGGTAATGAATCAGGATTTGATCCGATTTTAGAAAATCGTTCCGCTATAATCT
>JAITTA010000077.1 GCA_031287395.1 Dysgonamonadaceae bacterium
CACATGACCGCGGTCGCAATGCTATTGAATGAATCATCCAACAATGTAATATCACTGGCCTCCTTGGCCACCGAAGTCCCGGAACCCATCGAAAGCCCTACCTGGGCAAAATTCAAGGCCGGAGCATCATTGGTTCCATCTCCTGTAACTGCCACAATTTCTCCGCATTGCTGTAAAAGCTGTACCAAGCGTTGTTTATCGGTCGGACGGGCGCGACACATGATTTTCAATTTTTGCACTCGTTCCAGGGCTTCACTATCCGATAATGCTTCAAATTCCACGCCGGTAATAATATTGAAATCCGTATCAGACTCCATCCAGATACCTATCTGACGTCCGATTTCCTTGGCAGTACCGGGAGTATCCCCGGTAACGATTTTCACGTCAATCCCGGCATGGATGCATCTGGCAACGGCATCCGGGACATCTTCCCGTACCGGATCGGAAATAGCAACAATCCCCATAAACGACAGACCGCTTTCCACCAACTCTTTAATTCCACGGGATTCTGTTTTTTCCAACTCTTTATAAGCAAATCCCAAAGTGCGCATAGCCTGCTTCTGATATTCAAATAATTGTGCATCTATTGTTTCGCGAACAGATGCAAAGTCCGAATCTGCATTTTCACGAACAGACACGAGGTCTGTCCGCTCATTTTCGCATAAATCCAATACAATTTCCGGCGCCCCCTTCACATACAATATGCGCTTGTTCAGAACCGGTGAATCCATAATGGTAGCCATGTATTTACGTTCGGTACTAAACGTCAGTTGTTCAATCACCTGAATACCATTTCTTACATCCAGATAATTAATCTTGTTTTTATTAAGCCAGAAAAGCAAAGCGGCCTCTGTCGGGTTTCCAAGCGCTTTCGGCTTATTCGGATCGGTGAAATCCAGATAGGCCGTCGAATTGGCGGAAATGTTTTCAACAATTAACCGACTGAAATCATTATCTTGAAAAACCTGATGTTCCGGGACGGAAAAATTGGTACCGCTAACCTGCATCCTGTTTTGAGTCAATGTTCCTGTCTTATCAGTACAAATAACGGTAGCGGCGCCCATCGTCTCACAGGCATGCATCTTCCGTACCAAATTATTCGTTTTCAACATCCTGCGCATACTTAAAGCCAGACTTAATGTGACACTCATCGGCAATCCTTCCGGTACCGATACGACAATCAGGGTAACTGCTACCATGAAATATTCCAGGATACGTCCGGCCGTTTCAATGGATATCCAGGAGGATGGTTCCAATGGTTTTATCTCCATGGTATAACATACTCCACAAAGGATTACAAATGACAATACAGCCAATCCGAACCACAGAATCCACCGGCTCCTGCCGATCCATCCGGGTTGCCGGATATTTTTCTTTATTAATTTCAATCCATCGAAAAAAATAGGAAGCCAAATTTTTGAAAGAAAAATTCCAAATGCAAATAACACAGAACCCAATAGCATCAATTGGCTGAAAGTATATTTATACCCTCCAAGAAAGATATCTTTTACAAACAGAGTAAAAAAAGTTAGGATTCCTAATGAAAACCCAACAACACTGATTACCTTGGCCAAAGTATCCAATTGTTTATTGAGCGGTGTTTCTTCGCCTGGTTTCATGGCGGATTCACGTGCCACCTTACCAAATTCGGTAACATCTCCGACTTCCGTCACCTCCATGGTACAATGTCCGTCAACCACTGTTGTTCCTCTATATATCCTATTGGAAGGATAAGTGGCATAATCATCAAAATCGGCTTCAATTATAGTTTTTGAAATAACCGGTTCCCCTGTAAGGCTGGATTCATTGACCTGAAGGGAAATAGCTTCCAGTAATTTTCCGTCGGCAGGAATTTCTTCTCCGGTCTCCAACAAGACAATATCTCCAACAACAATCTCTTTTTTTGCTACTTCACAAATATTTCCATTCCGGATCACCTTAACTGCCGTATCATCATTCACCTGATTCAACAAGTCAAATTTCTTATTGGCATCCTGTTCAAACCAGAATCCAACTCCGGTGGCCAACAAAATTGCAAAAATAATTCCTAATGTTTCTACAAAATCCTGATGTACAAAAGACACAATCAAAGAAAAAAATACGGCTACCAATAGAATACGGATGATCGGATCATTAAACTTTTCAAAAAAAAGTTTCCAGACGGATTCTTTTTTAGGAGGGGTTAGAATATTAGAACCATATCGTTGCCGGTTTATTTGGACTTCATTATCTGTTAAACCCTTAAAATTTGATTTCATTCATCTATTGACTTAATTCTAAAAATAAACTCGATTCATTTGATGTGCTTTTTTCTTTACGAAAACAAAAATAGTAATATTAATCGAAAAAATATAGACCTGGTTGATAAAAACAGTCTTTCTCCTGTTGTCGAGGAATCTGTTTTGGAAAATACCTTTTCTTCTATAAGTATTGGAAAATACTGAAATTAACAGCGCCATAAACTCTTTTCTGACAAAAAAACGGCATTCCGGAAAAATCATATTCTTTCGGATGTTCCATAATAAAAACACCACCGGAATTCAATAAGTTCCTTGACAATACCAATTCCGGCACTTCAGATAAATTTTTCAATGCATAAGGAGGATCGGCGAAAATGATGTCGAAAGTCTGCTTGCATGAGTGGAGAAACGTAAAAACATCACCTCTCACCGGAAAAAGATTTTCCGCTTTCAATTCCTTTTTTACTTTCTGTATGAAAGCATAATGAAACGGATCTTTTTCGACGCAAATCACCTCTTTACATCCCCTCGAAAGAAATTCAAAACCGATACTCCCGGTACCGGAAAACAAATCCAAGGCAACCGAGTCGTCCGGATCTATCAGATTTCCAATAACATTGAAAATATTCTCTTTCGCAAAATCTGTTGTAGGATGCGCTTTGAAATTCTTCGGAACTTCAAAACGACGGCTTTTATATGTTCCGCTAATAATTCTCATTGCCGGTTTTAATATTCAATAAATACTTTTTAGTATTGAATAAATGTCATACATCACATAACGTAAGACACGTAAATTCAAGGGGAATATTCTGAATATCCACTTCCTGAAAATAGGCTGTCGCAGGAAAATTAACGGGAATGACATGATGGATATAA
The DNA here is from genome assembly GCA_031287395.1 of Dysgonamonadaceae bacterium. Lineage (GTDB taxonomy): Bacteria > Bacteroidota > Bacteroidia > Bacteroidales > Azobacteroidaceae > BNXB01. Next base: position 3,117 of record JAITTA010000077.1, read on the forward strand.
GAAACAATTTCCTTCATTAACTTCACTTTTTCATACTTATCTCCCGCCACATAAATATAATCTTTGATTTGATCCAGTTTTAACTGCTTCCAAATAAACAACACATAATACACGGCATCCTGTAACCGGTTAATTTCAAAGCAATTACAAAAAATAAAATTCCCTCTGGAAAAACATAAAACATCCAACCGCTTATCTCTCAGGTTCACTATCAGTTGAGATGCAATTACCTCCTTCATTTTAAACTGATAATAAGTTATCAATGATGAAATCCGGTGAATGAACCGGGCGTCAACAAACGATCGATTCAAAAACCGATAAATTTCTTCAGGCAATTTATGAATGACCACCATCTCCGGATAATGCAATTTCTGAGACAGAATTTTTCCGGTGGAATCGACAAAATTGTACTCTACAAAAGACTTTGCTTCATCTTCTTTGTACAATAATTCCGGGACAAAAGTAAACTCGGGGTAACCATTCAGAATGTAAATCTTTCTAAAAGAAGATGTCAGAAAAGGATTATCGAAGAAAAACCGTTTAAACGAAGAAAATGCATCCGAATCCCTATTCACCGGAATTTCATAATAAAAATAAGAACTGTCGACAACGGGGTCATACAATGAAAATAAAAATCGGTACCGTTCTACCCCCAAAGTGAAGATATACCGCTCCGGATGACCCGTATCAATAATATCAGGGAACCGAATTTCCATTTTCCTGTAAGTTATGTAACATTTCCTGTTTGATTTCATCGGACTTCATCCCTTGTCTGATGCTCACAACACACATGTAGACAAGCAATAACACCACAACAAACAAAAGAATCCGAATAAATCGTTTCATGTATCCCATATCTGAAATATCCTGCAAAAATAGCAAAATAATCATTAACTTTACCGCAAATTATCAGAAACGCATGCTGAGTAACTTTTTCCTCGAAAAAATAAAAAAAAATTTTCCCCATGTACCAACTCAGGAACAGGACATGGCTTTGAGTGAACTCAGCGAATTTATCTTCAACCGGGACAACGAATCCCTCTTTCTACTCAAAGGATATGCGGGAACAGGAAAATCATCGCTTGTAGGAAGCATTGTCCGCACAATGAATGAACTTGAACAGAAATCGGTGTTGTTGGCTCCTACCGGACGTGCGGCAAAAGTTTTTGCTTCGTATGCGGGACAAAACGCTTATACCATCCATAAAAAAATTTACCGCCAGAAACTATTTTCCAACGAGCCCTCGGCCTCCGTTCCGGCAGATAACCTCCACAAGCACACATTATTCATCGTGGACGAAGCGTCTATGATATCAAACGACGGTATGGACTCGTTTGTGTTCGGTTCCGGAAGACTATTGGACGACCTGATTCATTATGTTTACAGCGGGGAAGGCTGCCGGTTGATTCTATTGGGAGACTCGGCTCAGCTTCCTCCTGTTTCCCAACCGGAAAGCCCCGCCCTGGATATTAAAACTCTTACGGGATACGGTCTTCACGTTAAAAGCATAACATTAACTCAAATCGTCCGGCAAGCGGAAATGTCGGGGATCCTGTGGAATGCAACAAAACTACGGAATGCCCTGGTTAAAGATCAGGTTAAAGTATTCCCAAAAATTGTTACCGGAAATTACCAGGACATCAAAGTCATTTCGGGAGATGAATTAATTGAAGCTTTGGACGAAACGTATGGAAGAGACGGTATGGAAGAAACAATCATTATCTCCCGTTCCAACAAGCGGGCCAACATTTTCAATAACGGCATCCGCAACCGGATACTTTTCCGGGAAGAAGAACTTTCGTCCGGAGATATCCTGATGGTCGCAAAGAACAATTATTATTGGAATAAAGATGAAAAAAACCTCGATTTCATCGCCAATGGAGACTTAATGGAAGTCCTGAGAATCCGGAAAAAACAAGAACTTTACGGGTTCCACTTTTCCGACCTGACAGTCCGGTTTCCCGACTACAACCTGGAGATGGACGTAAAAGTCCTCATGGAAACCCTGCATACCGACGTTCCCGGCTTACCGAAGGAAATTGCCGACCGCCTGTTTTATTCCATATTGGAAGATTATGAAGACATCTCAACCAAACGCGAAAAAATGAAAAAAATGAAAGTAAATCCATATTTCAATGCCGTACAAATTAAATATGCCTATGCTGTAACCTGCCATAAGGCCCAAGGAGGACAATGGAAAAATGTATTCCTGGATTTGTCCTATGTTCCCGAAGAATACCTCGGAGTGAATTTTTACCGTTGGCTTTATACTGCATTCACACGGGCTACCGAACGGATTTTCCTGATTAATCCGGCCAAAGAATTATTGGCATAATATTTTGAAATACAAAAAAAAAACGAAAGTTGGTCAAACCTCTGCATAAAATACAAATTAAAATCTCTCAATTTCCTCTATAAATAAAGGGAATATTTTTACCCAACACGCTTAGAATTCAAGGATTTTTATGTATGTTTGTCCCATAAATTATTCCGAATATGTCTTTTAAAAGTCAAATAGAACAAGGACTGGAGCAAGTTCAGCAAATGCAGGAATTATACAGGCAGGTGCGGGAGGCCGAGATATTGCCGCTTTCGTTCTTTAGTATGGCATACGATACATTGAAAAGTCTGACCGTATCTTTGCACGAAATGGAATCGACCCAACTGAATGCCATGCTGCAACAATCCGCCAAACACGAATCGATGTTTGCCGGAATCAATTTGCTGTTAAGAAAACCCGAACCGGAAATAAATTTAGACGATTTTGTGAAATTAGACCCTTTAGAAGAACATCCTTCACAAGAAAAACAGGATTGTGAAACAATTGTTTCCAATGAAGAGCCAAATTTTCAAAATGAAAAAAAAGTTTTTCCATCCCAACAATCGGCCGCTTTTTTAAATGATATAATCAGCAGGCAACTGGCTACGGATTTGCGAAAAATCATCAGTCTGAACGACCGTTTCCGTTTTCAGAAAGATTTGTTCAACGGAAATGTCGAACTGATGGACGATACCCTTGACCAGTTGAACGGATTTACATCCCTGAATGATACTTTGATTTTTTTAAATAATCATTTTAGTTGGAACTGGGAAGAAGAACCCGCTTCCGATTTCAAAATAATTCTGGAAAAAAAATTTTCATAATTAAGTTATATGTTTTAAATTATATGTCTGGCTTATGCACGACAAAACCTAAAACTTAAAATCGAAAACTCATATGGGTAAATTGTTCATAGTCCCAACACCCGTCGGTAACCTGGAAGACATGACCCTCAGGGCTATCCGGATTTTGAAAGAAGCAGACCTCATTCTGGCCGAAGATACCCGTACTACCGGATTTCTCCTGAAACACTACGAAATACGGAACAAAATGCAATCACACCACAAATTCAATGAACACAAAACAGTGGAAGCGATTACACAAAAGGCTCTTGCAGGAGAAACAATAGCCCTTGTATCCGACGCCGGAACTCCCGGCATATCCGACCCCGGGTTTTTGTTAGTTCGTTCCTGTGTAAATGCAGGAATAGAAATAGAATGTCTTCCGGGCGCTACGGCATTCGTTCCGGCCCTGGTTAATTCCGGATTTCCAATCGACCGGTTTTGCTTTGAAGGCTTCCTGCCCATAAAAAAAGGAAGGAAAACCCGCCTGGAGGAATTAGCCGGTGAAACCCGTAGTGTTGTCATCTACGAATCACCTTACCGGGTACTCAAAACCCTGACTCAAATGGCTGAAATCATGGGAGACGATAGAGAAATCTCCATTTCCCGGGAAATATCAAAACTACATGAACAAACTATACGCGGAAGTTTAAAAGAATTAATTTCTCATTTTTCTGCGAACGAATCCAAGGGTGAATTTGTTATAGTTTTAGCCCCCGGGCAACAGAAGACAGGAAGACAGGAAGACCGGAAGATCGGAAGACCGGAAGACCGGAAAAGGGAAGATGGCTTTGCGTTTAAATAATTAATTTTTATCCGTTTATTAAATTATAAAATCGACGTTTATGAAACAGTTAGTATTTTTTTGTTCTGTACTAGTAATCTTATTATTAGCTTCTTGTTCAGGTAAAAATTCTGCTGAGTACAAAGCTCTGCAAGCTGAAAAAGATTCCCTGGAATTAGCCAATGCCAAAACTGCCGCTGAAATGGACGAAGTTTTGAGCCTGTTGAACGAAGTGGAAGACAATTTCCAAAGTATCAAATCTGCCGAGAACTACCTTCAGGTACAGTCCTCAACAAGCGGAGACATGCCTCCTTCCACACGAGAACGCATTCAAAGCGATATGCAATTAATTACAGAAACACTGAAGAAAAATAAAGACAAAATCTCAGAACTGGAAAAGAAACTGAATAACTCTTCCATCCAGTCCAAACAATTACAAAATACTCTGGAAAACTTACGTAATCAATTGAGTGAAAAAACAATGGCCTTGGTTAATATGCAGGAAGAACTGGCATTACGCGACCAAAAAATCGAAGAACTTAGCGGAGCTGTCGCGGTACTATCTACCGATGTACAAGGGTTACGTGCAGAAAACAATGTCCAACAGGAAACAATCAAGCAACAAGCAACCGAACTAAGTACCGTTTATTATTGTTTCGGAACATCCAAAGAACTGAAAGCTCAGAAAATATTAACAGACGGACAACTGGGAACCGACTTTAACCGCGACTACTTTATCCGGATCAAAGACTCCAAAAAACTACAGGAAGTACCCGTTTATGCTAAAAAAGCAAAATTAATCAGTAAACACCCCGAAGATTCATACGAAACAATCAAGGATAACACGGGAAATATTGTTTACAAGATTACGGATACCAAAAATTTCTGGAGCCTGACAAAATATCTTGTTATCCAAGTCAACTAAATTCAAGTGGGGGGGTGCAGACCAGCCCCCACTTTTAATTTTCACATTAAAAAATCTTTTTAAATTGAAAGATATCCTTTAAATTTCTTAA
>JAITTA010000185.1 GCA_031287395.1 Dysgonamonadaceae bacterium
GCAATTTCCCTCAAAAAGGAACTAATTCAACATTAAAACCAAACGAAGATAATAATTTTATTATTCGTTCTTCTCTTACCAGAGACGGACGACAAATAAATGTCAATGTTCCGGCAGGAGCTGTGGATAAAGAAGTATCCTTTACTCCTACTTCCATTCCGACAGCAGGATCTCAGGGGGATATTGATGCCGATGCTCCCAACGGAAGCTTCGCCCTGGAAATTATTGATATAGAAAGCAATTGGACAGGGAACTTTCTCAATGGCAAAACGGCCACTTTTTCATTCCCATTGCGACAAGAACTTATCAATAATACTGTAAAAAAAGGAATTCCATTATTCTTTGGTTCCAATTCCGGCGGATCGTGGGAATCTTATCCGGTTACAATTAACGAAACAACGGGCACCGGTACGGTTTCAATCCCTCACTTTTCAAGATGGTACCTGACAACAAATATCTTAATCGATATTTCCGTTTCCCAGACTCCTTTTGAAATATTAGGCACCAGTTCTTGCGGAGAGAACGTCACTGTCACGTTCAACAAGACCAATGCCCCTATTCCCGACTTTTACAGGAATGTTTTCGGTTTGACTTCCCTGCCTAACGTAAGCCAGGACGATACGAGAACCGGGCAAAACGGCAAATATTGGATAATCAGAGGTAGATGTGTTCAAAAGACAGTCTCTATATCGGGAACCGGTGTAGCAATTCCGAGCTATACCTATTACCGCGCTCCTGTTACATTCTCATCCACTACTGTTAATTGCGATCATAGCGGAGGAGGTGGCGAATAATGAAAAGAGTGCTGTTAACGATTGTAGTCAGCTGGGTATGCCTTATTAGCGCAAAGGCTCAACAAACGGCCGGGACATCCGGGCTTTTAAATACTCCATCGGCCGATTTCAATCCTGACGGTACTTTTTCGCTTGGTATTAATTACCTGCCGGAAACAGTCACACCTGATTGGTTTGACTATCCGACAGGTAATTTTTTTCTAAATATCACTTATTTTTCTTTTCTCGAACTGACTTTTCGTACCACCTTACAACGTGTTCCGCAAAACGGAAACAAGATGAGTAATCAGGATCGTTCGCTTTCTCTCCGGTTGAGAGCGTTAAAAGAATCTTATTATTTACCGGCCGTAGTGATCGGTTCAAATGACATATTGACTTCAAAATTTTCGACCATTATCAATAATGATCGTAAAGACAATCAATTTTTCGGTTCTGTTTATGGTGTAGCCACAAAAAATTTATCTATTTCCGATAACACCGTCGGACTGACTTTCGGGTATGAGTATGCTACTGACAGGATGTCGCAATTTACCGGAATTTTAGCCGGAATACGCTTTTCCCCGGCTTTTTACACTCCCCTGTCATTGATTGTAGAATATGATGCCGATAACATGAATATAGGAACCTCCGTATTGCTTTTCAAACATATTTACCTACAAGTATTTACATCCGAATTCAAGAATATTTCCGCAGGGATTGCTTACCGGGGACAATTGCATTGAAAGTTTTACTCTAACAGTATTGTTTCTAACGATTGCAGGTATTTGTTTTCCGGGAAATGATTCATAGCAAACCGAATGTTATCATTTGCTATTTTCCGAAGCAATTCCGGATGTTCCATGATATCCGATAATGCCTGAGAAAGATCAACCGTTGAATCCGGTTTGACTAAACGACCATTGTCGTTTGAAACGATTGAAGGAATGAAACGATGGTCGGTGGTGAGGATATAATTACCGGTTCGTAAAGCTTCCAAAATAGAGATAGGGAAAGCTTCCGTCGGATAGAATGTGGGTAATACAAATACATCAGAATCCCAAAGCAATTGTATTTTGTTTTCTCCAGAAACGGCACCCAGGTACCGGATTCTTCCAGGATAAAGTAAGCTCAATCTTTCGTACTGTTCAAAGAACAAACGACTAATTTCGGACTCTGAACAATACCGGTCTCCAATAGGTATTCCCGCGATAGACAATTTAAAATTATCGTATTTGGAAAAAGTTACATCGACAGCTTCCATTAAAAGTAGAATTCCTTTCATTTTCATAATATTGGAAAGATAAAGCACTTCAATGGGTTTGTCCGGATTTCGTTCTTTTTGAGTAGGACAGGAATCCAAATCCGAAGAATAACTATTCGGTATCACAGTCAGTTTCATTCCGGGAAAATCGATGAATTCCCCTTTCATCGCTTCAGTAAGTACGATGCTTTCTCTCACTCCGCAATAACACCAATGGATCATCCGGCGATACCATAAAGGAATATCTTCATAGAAATTTTTAAAATCACCTCCATGCAGATGATTGACTACAGGCACTTTCCGTATACGCGCACAAAACAACATGACAACATCTCTTACAGAACCGGCAAAACTACGGCTACAAGTAAAATAAATCAAATCAAAACGATTAAGTAATAAGGTAGATACAATTTTGAGACACAATACAAGGCCCGACAAAAGAGTATTTTTACCTGAAATATCAATCACCTTGCTTTTTTCATTTCCGAAATGTCCGACCACAGCATTAAAGGCAACCGACTGGCCGGTATAGGGCGGGGTTAAAGGTCCCATGAATAAAATACGTTTCATGAATTGAGAGTTAAAAGTTGAGAATTAAGAACCTTAATCTGATAATACGGATTGAATTTCTCGTCGATAATCCTGAAACAATCATTTCTCAATGCTTCATTCTTAGGATAATGACCTTTCAACCAAGCCTCAATCGTTTCTGCCAGCGATCCGGCATTTCCGTATTCAAAAAAATCACCGGTAGAACCAACCCTTATGGCTTCAAATTCCGGCATCTGTTTGGAAAAATCGGAATGGGTGATCACCGGACAGCCATACATCAATGAATGGATTGCAGTCAATCCGACATTTCCAGGTGAAATACAGGCCGTAGCGTTGTAATACATTTCACCAATCACGGCCTCTTCGTAACAGGCGCCATAGAACCAATAACGCTTCGATAGTCCCGATTTACGGGACAATTC
>JAITTA010000211.1 GCA_031287395.1 Dysgonamonadaceae bacterium
CAATCGATTATAATACCTTTCCGGTTTTCTTCCTGTGCCGGAACGGTTGCCACCGCATCGTGAATTTCATCATCAAAAGGATATCCGCATGCGTCAATCGGCTTTACCCCATTTTGATATAGGAAGGATATGAATTTGTTGTATATCAGTTCAATACCTTCAACAACCGATTTGATATCAGTAGCATTGTTTGCATTATCCAAAGCCCGTTCAAAATCGTCGATAACAGGTAATAACCCGGTAAGCACACGTTCTCCTCCGTTCTTGATTAGTTCTGCTTTTTCTTTCAAAGTCCTTTTCCTGTAATTATCATATTCTGCCATGAGGCGAAGATATGAGTCCTTCATTTCTGCCAGTTCATCCGACACATTGTCAGTTTCGGAAGGTTCCCAATCCGGATTTTCCCGATCAATCTGCTCATTTGTCTCCTTATCTGTCATATTGTCGGCCGGATTCTCCGTTTGAGGAGCTTTTTCTTTGAAATCGTCTTCTTTCATGTCGATATTTTGTTATTGTTATTGTTCTTGTTAATAGTAAATTAGGAGATTGTCTTTCTCCGGAAAACAACAGTTCTCCTATTCTTTTATCAAATATGCTGCCAAGATTTAATTGAAGATTGAAAATGGAGTATCAGGCTTACGCATGAAAATTCATTTTCAATTTTCAATTCAAATTTTTATCTTTGTCATGTCAATATCAAAGATACAACGTTTTATGAAACGAGCGGGCAAAACCTGCACCAAAAAGCAGGAACATGATGCGAGTTCCATATGACCTTTAAAATAAATTTATGTGCGTATGAAACAGTTATTTTTACTTTTCTCTCTTTTGAGCGTGTTTCCCGTTTATTCCCAGCAATCTTCCGATTTTGTTTGTCGTTTGGGCTTTACTTTTGAAATGAGCTTTAAAGATAACTGGGGGAAAAACATGCCGGTTATTTTATCTGTGGATCCTCTTTCTCCGGCGGATGCGGCAGGATTGAAAGTGAATGACATTGTCGAATCAATCAACGATGTTTCGACGGAAAACAAGATGTTTAATGAGATTAATCTTTGGCTTCAGAACGGAAGTTCCGGAGATTTGAGGTTGACGGTAAGTAATTTGTCGTATAAAAAGAAAGCAGTTGTTTTACGCAAGGATTGTAAACTTTCCAATGCCCTGAACGAAAGGAATCTTGCATCTGTCTATTCGTTTTACAGCTTGGAGAATATTCAGGAACGCAGTTTTATCTGCCCTTTTAAAACAACTCTTCATTCGGGCCTTAACCTGATGAATTATAAAACGTTCGGTTTTATGGAAGTGGATCAGAATAACAGGGAACTGGAAGAAGTGATCAATGAATCCATTAGAAAGGCTTTGGAAAAGAAAGGGTTGATTTATCAGCCGGATAATGCGGATTTGATCGTCAGTACATACTATTCATATGATAAGAACCTGAATTATGAAGCTAGTCCGGGTGCGGAAAAATTGCCTCTGGCTTCACGGTATAATATGCAAACGGAGAAAATGGAGACCCTTCCGGTTTATTATCATCCGTTAATCAATCAGAAACAGGCAAAATATTTATTAAATCTTGGGATCCGTATGATAGACCGGTTGCGCTCGTCGGGTTCAAATCTTGTGGTGGCCTGGGAGTGTGAAGCCAATGAAATGTTGAGCTCCGATTATTCTATAAATAATTATGCTGTTTTTCATATTCCTTTGATGTTGATGCAGTATCCTTATCCTCAAACGCTGGAAACAGCTCAATTTATGTATTTATCCATGAAATATAATTATACGGGTTTGAATTACAATATTGACAATCTGAAAGAAGTGGTAGATGTGGATCGTTATTCTCCTGCTTACCGGGCATCTATTAAACCCGGCGATGAAATCGAGAGAATTTGTGGAATTAAAATTGAGAATAATCCGAAAACAGCAAGTGAATCTTATAAGCAGTTTATATACAAGACAATGCCTTTACGTGATGTCCATACGGTTTATACGAATTCCAGCGGTTTTACGCAGTGTATGTTCTGGGATAAGTTCAAATACGCGCAAATTGCAGATGAATTTAAGAAAACGGATAACGCTACAATATATTCTTATTTGTTTTATTTTGAACCTTACATCCATCTTTCGGGGACCAATATCTTGACTTTTGACATCAAACGCGGAAAGGAAAGAATGAGTGTTAAAGTTACCCCTGTTCTTCGTTTAGAGACAATGTTTGGAAATTACAAATAAAATTCCGGGCCGAATTTATGCATCCAAAGACCGCTTTATTGATTCTTAATACAGGTAGCCCGGATAGCCCGAACCTGATTGATGTGGCTGTTTATCTTTCTAAATTTCTTGGAGATCGCAGGATTATCTCCATTCCGTGGTTTTTCCGGAAGATTCTGGTTCATGGAATTATTGTTCCTTCCCGGTGCTTCAAGTCGGCAGCGCGTTATAAGAAGCTTTCAGCAATGTTCGGCGGATATTTTCCATTACTTCATTATGGAGAGAAAACAAAAGCAATGCTACAAGAGGCTTTGGGAGATAAAATGACTGTTTTCCTGGGGATGTGTTATGGAAAACCTTCTATCGAGGAGCAAATCAAAACAATTGCGAAAGAAAGGTATAGCCGGTTGATTTTGTTGCCTTTGTTTCCGCAATATGCGTCTTCTTCTTCCGGAGCGGTGCTGGAGCGTGCCTTGAATGCGGTCAAGGGATATTCCATGATTCCTGCAATACAGATCATCCCTTCGTTTTACGATCATCCGTTGTTTGTAAAAGCTTTTGCCGAAAAGATCAGACAATCAGGGTATGAGTTGTACGAACAAATAGTGTTTGCATACCATAGTTTGCCCATGAGTCATATCCGGGAAGTTAAAGGAAGTGTTTATGATTATGAAAATGCCTGCAGGAAGACTTCCGAACTCATTGCCCGGGAACTTGATTTACCGGAACCCGCTTACGAAACAACTTTTCAGTCTCAGATGTCGTCCGCGTGGCTGGGCCCTTTTATCAATGATGTTATTGTCCGCAAGGCAAAGACCGGAATGAAAAAATTGCTTGTCGTCGCTCCTTCGTTTGTCTCGGATTGCCTGGAATCATCATTGGAATTAGGAGAAGAAGCAAAAAATGAATTTTTATCCCATGGCGGAGAACAATATGCTTTAGTCGAAAGTTTGAATGATAGTCCTTTATGGATTGATTGTTTGAAAAATCTTGTTTCTACGAATAAAATAAGTAACTTTGCCTCCTTTTAAGTGTAATGAATCATGGAGTTGATACAATTCATTCTGGATTTTATATTGCATATCGATGTTCATTTGACGGAACTGGTCGCTGAATATGGTATTTGGATTTATGCAATTTTGTTTTTAATTATTTTTTGCGAGACCGGACTGGTTGTTACTCCGTTTTTGCCGGGTGATTCGCTTTTATTTGTTGCCGGCGCTTTGGCATCCGTCGGGTCTAATCATCTCAGTGTCTATCTATTGACCGGATTGTTAATTCTGGCTGCCGTGTTGGGAGATGCCGTTAATTATACCATTGGAAAATTTTTCGGAGAAAAACTTTTCAGTAATCCTGATTCGAAAATATTCAAGCAAAGTTACCTGCAAAAAACACATGAATTTTATGAAAAACATGGTGGAAAAACGATTATCCTGGCGCGTTTTGTTCCGATTATCCGCACCTTTGCACCGTTTGTTGCCGGGATGGGAAATATGAGTTACAAGCATTTTGCGAGTTATAATGTGATAGGAGGGATCGTCTGGGTATCTGTTTTTATTTATGCAGGTTATTTTTTTGGGGAGCTCGAATTTGTTAAGAAAAACCTGAGTATTCTTATTTTAGCCATTATTTTCGTATCTGTTATTCCTGCTGTTGTTGAAATATGGAGGAACAAAAGGAAAAGGAAAACCGGTTCCTTGGAAAAATCTTCAAATTAAAGAACATGTCTGCGGGAGTTAAAAATCTCACCGAAGGTGGTATTTTCAGTCAATTGACGAAATTGGCTTTGCCCATCATGGCTACTAGTTTTGTGCAGATGGCTTATAGCCTGACCGATATGGCCTGGGTCGGACGTTTGGGAAGCCCTGAAGTTGCCGCTGTTGGAGCTGTGGGAATCTTGATTTGGCTGACTTCTTCTTTTGCATTGCTCTCTAAAGTTGGGGCGGAGGTTAGCATTGGGCATTCAATTGGTGCGGGAAAGATGGAAGAGGCCAGGATATATGCATCGCATGCAACCACGATCTCTTTTATAATGGGCCTGACGGTTGCTTCTATTTTATTCTTTTTGGATGAGTTGATCATTTCTTTTTTCAGGTTGGAGCCTTCCATATCGGCTATGGCATGCGATTATTTGCGCATTGTATCCACGTCTTTGCCTTTGGTATTTATGGTGCTTACTTTTTCAGGTATTTATAACGGTTCGGGACGAAGCCTCATCCCATTTTACCTGACGGCGACCGGGTTGATTTGCAATATTCTGCTCGATCCCCTGTTTATTTTTGTGTTTCACCTGGGGACAAACGGGGCCGCTATTGCCACCTGGATATCTCAGGTATTTGTGTTTGTCTTGTTTGTATGGCAGATGAAACGTCCGAACGGAATATTGAACGGTTTTCCGTATATTATCAAACCACAGAAAAAATTCACTGTCAACATCCTGAAACTGGGGGCTCCTGTTGCGCTTATGAATGTTTTGTTTGCTTCGATAAACTTGTATTTAGCCAGGATTGCTTCGGTTTTTGGTGGATATATCGGGGTCATGAGTCAAACCACGGGTGGCCAGATTGAAGGAATCACCTGGAATACTTCATTGGGATTTTCAACCGCATTGGGAGCTTTTGTGGCTCAGAATTATGCTGCCGGGAAGTTTGACCGGATGAAAAAGGCGTACTACTATACCCTATCCCTGATGTTATCGTTTGGAGTTGTTGTGACTTTCGCTTTCCTTTTTTTCGGTAAAGAAATATTTGGAATTTTTGTTCCGGAGGAGATTGCAATGAAAGCGGGTGGTGAATACCTGTATATTATGGGGTTTTCACAAATTTTCATGATGTTGGAATTGACCACTCAGGGTATGTTTAATGGAACCGGACGTACCGTCCCTCCTGCAGTGGTCAGTATTGTTTTTAATGCGGCTCGAATCCCGTTGGCATTATTACTGGCTCCGAATATAGGAGTTACAGGGGTCTGGATGGCAATTACTATTTCCGCGATATTCAAAGGGGTACTGCTTCCTGTCTGGTTTTCTGTTGTGTATAAGCGTATAAAAAATAACCGGTAAGTAAAAATACTATTCGAGTGTCATCCGGATCGAATATTTTGCTTATTTTTGTGATGTAAAATCATTAAAGAAAATACATTTATGTTGAAAGAAATTTTATCTATTTCCGGAAAATCCGGTTTATTTAAACTGGTGTCACAGGGAAAAAATATGTTTTTGGCAGAATCGTTATCAGACAAAAAGAGAATACCTGTTTATCCCCGGGATAAAGTAGTTTCGTTGGGAGATATTGCCATTTATACGGAAGATGAAGATATTCCTTTGTCTGTTGTCCTTACAAATATTAAAATAAAGGAAAACGAAAAACCGATACCATTCAGTCCGAATATTCAACCCACGGAGTTGCGTGCCTATTTTGAAACCGTTTTACCGGAATTCGACAAAGAGCGGGTGTATCCGTCTGATATCAAAAAAATCATGTCCTGGTATAATTTGTTGGTTGCATCCGGAATAACTGATTTTGAAAAGAAAGAAGAAGGAGAAGAGATTGAAGGAGATACACTTCCTGTCGATCCCGAAGAAAGTTCTGAAAAATGAACATGAAGAGTGAAATAGCGGAGGTTATGAACTGATTTAATATAATGGTATTATGAGTATGAGCGATTATGATGAAGAGGTAGCTGTCTCTTTTATCCGGAATTACCTTCCACAGGATTTGAAAGAGCGTTTCAAAGAGGACGATTTGTATTATTTCCTGGATTTATTGTGTGAATTTTACGAACAGAATGATTATTTTGAAGAAGATGACGAGGAAAAAGAAGAAAGGGAACTGATTGATTTTATCATCAGGCAGTCTGCAGAAGATGAAATAGGCCGGTTTACTCAGGAAGAAATTCTGCTGTTTCTGAGAGCCGAAGCGGCATATACTGATACCTTGGATATAGAGGAATAAATATTTGAACATATTAAAGGCATTCGGCGTTATTATCTCAGGATTTTAACATATGGTATGTTTTTTGCTGTATAAATATTGAATCCGATTATATTCAATAATTATGTAAATTTAGTGAAAATGAAAAAAGGAAATGTTTTTGCCGCTCTATTATTAAGTGCGGTTATTATTTTAGGGGGATGTAATGCTAGTAATACTGCAAAAGGTACAGGAATCGGAGCTGGTGGAGGCGCAGCAGTAGGTGCCGGTATAGGCGCTTTAATTAATGGGGGTAAAGGTGCGGCATGGGGTGCCGGTATTGGTGCTGTTGTCGGTGGTGCTGCCGGAGCTTTGATCGGAAATAAAATGGATAAACAAAAAGCCGAATTGGAAAAGATTCAGGGTGCTCAGGTGGAATCTGTTAATGAAGGTCAGGCTATTAAAGTTACTTTTGAGTCGGGAATTTTGTTTGCAACCAACTCAAGTACATTGAATCAGGTTTCTAAAAATTCATTGACTCAATTTGCCAATAGTTTAAAAACCAATCCGGATACCGATGTTCAGATTTATGGACATACCGATAGTTCTGGGAACGATCAGATTAATATCCCATTGTCACAACATCGTGCGCAATCGGTTATGGATTATTTGGTAGGTCAAGGGGTTGCAGCTTCCCGCATGACTTTTCAGGGAATGGGAGCATCTCAACCGGTAGCTGATAATTCGACTTCTGCAGGTAAAGCTCAAAACCGTCGTGTAGAAGTATATATCACTCCCAATCAAAAAATGATTCAGGAAGCTCAACAGGGAACATTGAAATAAATTTCCGTTCAATCATTAAATTTATCTAAGTAATCAAACCGGAGTGCCCGGAAATGTAATTCCGGAAAAAATTCCTTACAGGATGGAGCAGAGTGGTATAAAAAGGACTTCGGACCAGGTAAAGAGATAAAAAAAAGAAAATCCGGCGGAAGTCCGGAACTTCAGATAATAAAAAAGGATAAGGTCCGGATTTTTTTGTATCTTTGCAGCCCGAAACAAGATATAAGTTTTAAGTTATGAGTTTGAGGTTTGGCTTTCGCCCGACAAAAAGGTCTTGTAACTTAAAGTTTGTAACTTAAACCTAAATATGATTATGGCTGTAGAAATCAAGGAACTGACTTCGAGAAGTGAAAATTATTCGCAATGGTACAATGATTTGGTAATTAAAGCGGATTTGGCTGAGAATTCCGCTGTCCGCGGTTGTATGGTAATCAAGCCGTATGGGTATGCTATTTGGGAAAAAATTCAGCGTCAGTTGGACGATATGTTCAAGGAAACAGGGCATGTGAATGCCTACTTCCCTTTATTTATTCCGAAATCATTTTTGAGTAAGGAAGCCGATCACGTGGAAGGTTTTGCCAAAGAATGTGCTGTTGTGACGCATTACAGGCTTAAGAATGACCCGAACGGACGTGGAGTGGTGGTTGACCCGGAGGCCCGCCTCGAAGAAGAATTGATTGTTCGTCCTACTTCGGAAACCATTATCTGGAATACCTACAAGAATTGGATACAGTCGTACCGCGATTTACCTGTTTTGTGTAATCAATGGGCAAATGTAGTCCGTTGGGAGATGCGTACCCGTTTGTTTTTGCGTACGTCCGAATTTCTTTGGCAGGAAGGACATACGGCTCATGCTACAAAAGAAGAAGCCATTGAGGAAACGGAAAGGATGCTTCATGTTTATGCCGAATTTGCGGAAAAGTACATGGCAGTACCGGTGTTGAAAGGGTTGAAGTCGGCGAATGAACGTTTTGCAGGCGCTTTGGAAACCTATTGCATTGAGGCTTTGATGCAGGATGGTAAAGCATTACAGGCCGGGACTTCCCATTTTCTCGGACAAAATTTTGCCAAAGCCTTTGATGTTCAGTTCTTGGACAAGGATGGAAAGCGGGATTATGTGTGGGCTACTTCCTGGGGCGTTTCTACTCGTCTGATGGGTGCTTTAATTATGGCTCACTCGGATGATAACGGATTGGTATTGCCTCCAAAACTGGCTCCTTATCAGGTCGTTATTGTGCCTATCTATAAAACGGATGAACAACTGGCTGCTATCGATGAAAAAGTGGCCGGATTGACGGCCCGTTTGAAGGCTATGGGTATCAGTTTTAAGTATGATAATACAACCAATAAGAAACCGGGCTGGAAATTTGCGGAATATGAGTTGAAAGGTGTACCTGTCCGTTTGGCTATCGGCGCCCGTGATATGGAAAACAATACGGTTGAGATAGCTCGCCGGGATACTTTGACCAAAGAAACCATTTCTTTCGATGGAATTGATAATCACATCAAAAGTTTGTTGGATGATATCCAGTCTAATATTTTCAAAAAAGCTCTGGATTTCCGTACTTCCAAAACGTTTTCGGTCGATACTTACGACGAATTCAAGGAAAAAATCGAGGAAGGGGGTTTCATCATGGCCCATTGGGACGGAACTCCGGAAACTGAAGAAAAAATCAAGGAAGAAACAAAGGCAAGCATCCGTTGTATTCCTTTGGAGGGAAATAAAACGCCTGGAGTTTGTATGGTGACAGGTAAACCTTCGGCCGGAAGAGTGGTTTTTGCAAGAGCATATTGATAACGTTAGAAATGGGAGACGAAGAATGATTACTTATATGAAGGTAAAATAAATTATTTCCCACATCGATATGAGCCGACTATTTTCCCCGAATCGTCCAGCACAGTAATGTCCAGTTTTTTACGATTGACATGGAGTTTGATTAATGTGCGGCTCCCATTCCTCGGACCGCCGCCTATAATGATGGGAAAATTATGTTGTTTCTCAACCGGGTTGTATATGCTATGCCGATGTGTATGCGCACAGATAGCAATATCCGCTTTCCCTTTATTAAGTACCGGTCCGAACAATTTCCTGCAATGCAGTGTGCCGTGTTCATCAACCTCATCTTCCGAATAATAATGTGGTATGTGCATCAATACGACTCTGAATTTCGCTTTTTTCGCCGCAGGGGATTTGAGTTCCTGTTCCAGCCATTCAGCTTCCTTTTCCCTGTATGGATCGAACGAAACCAGTCCTGCATATTCCTGATGACCGTCCACCTTATCTTCTCCCGTATCCAACACGACGAAGAAAGCAGGTCCTGCCGAAAAAGAATAATAGGGTTTTGCTCCCGTATCCAGGTAGTCATACAACAGGCGGGCATATCCTCCTCGCGTCTCATGATTACCACGGACATACACCAAGGGCTTTTCCGACGCAAAAACCTCCGTACAAGGGGATATGACATTTTTTATCAATTGATTTTCACTGTCCAGGATATTCACACTGTCGCCGTTGAGGCATACAAAATCATACGGATCGTTATTGTTCAGACCAATTAAATGGGCGATGGATTCGGGACGATCGTGTATGTCATTAAGGATCAACATGGAAACTTCATCTGTCTTCGGAGATGGCATCACAAAATGATAAATCCGGCTTTCTATGGTTTTTCCATATTTGGCAAGATAAGGGCTGTATTTGATGATTTCTTTTGAACATACTTTGTAAGCATATCTTACTCCGGGTTTCAATTTTTCCAGGCGGATTTTATGAATACGATTATTGGCCTGGTTCAGTCCATCTATATTGGTTATTGCGGTTTGTGACAAATCGGTATTTTCTCCAAATTCTACCCAACTGAAACAATTCCGGTTGGTAATCCAGACAATCGTCATGGTGTCGTCCCCCGGAAATTGCAGGTAGGGTTCGGTTAAAAATTGGAAAATTTCCGATTTTTCGGTTGATGGGTCATTTTGTGAAAATGATGAAGCAAATAACCGCTGCGTCAGGCTGCCGGATAGGCCTAACAATGTCAGTCTTTTAAGAA
>JAITTA010000221.1 GCA_031287395.1 Dysgonamonadaceae bacterium
TTCTCCGCCGGAAAACCCTTCGTTTACAGAACGGTTAACCAGGTTGGCATCCAATTCGATAATAGTTTGTTTTTCCCGCATCATTTTCAGGAATTCCCCGGCAGAAAGAGGTTCCAGACCTTGGTATTTCCGGTGTTCGTTGACTGCAGTACGCATGAAATTAACCATACTTACCCCCGGGATTTCAATCGGATATTGAAAACTGAGGAATAGCCCTTTGCATGATCTTTCTTCAGGAGATAATTCCAGTAGATCTTCTCCCTGAAAATGAATTTCCCCTTCAGTAACTTCGAAAGCCGGATTTCCGACTAAAACGGCCGAAAGAGTACTTTTTCCCGAACCGTTTGGCCCCATGATTGCATGAATTTCTCCCGCATTGACTTGCAGTTCAATACCTTTTAGAATCTCTTTTCCATTGACGGACGCATGTAAATTCTTTATATTCAGCATATTTATTTTTTCATTTTCTTTGTTTCTTCATTTTACCCAACGCTTCCTTCGAGCGAAATTTGCAATAGCTTTTGTGCTTCCACGGCAAATTCCATCGGAAGTTTATTGAGTACTTCTTTTGCGTATCCATTGATGATCAGGCCGACTGCATCTTCTGTCGGGATCCCTCTTTGGTTACAATAAAAAATTTGTTCTTCACTGATTTTTGAGGTGGTTGCCTCATGTTCTACAATGGCTGTTTCGTTCTGGATATCCATGTAGGGAAATGTATGTGCTCCACACTTATCACCTAATAGCAGGCTATCGCATTGGGAGTGGTTTCGTGCGTTTTCGGCCCCCTTCATGATTCTTACGAGTCCACGGTAACTATTCTGGCTGACTCCGGCAGAAATTCCCTTAGAAACAATACGGCTTTTTGTATTCTTTCCTATATGAACCATTTTTGTACCGGTATCGGCTTGCTGGTGATTGTTCGTAACCGCAACAGAATAGAATTCTCCTACCGAATTTTCTCCGGATAAGATGCAACTCGGGTATTTCCAGGTAATTGCAGAACCGGTCTCCACCTGGGTCCAGGAAATTTTCGAATTTTTTCCTTTACAGATTCCACGTTTGGTTACGAAATTATAAATGCCGCCTTTACCTTCTTTGTCTCCCGGATACCAATTCTGGACGGTAGAATATTTCACTTCTGCGTTTTCCAGCGCTATAATTTCAACGATAGCAGCGTGAAGTTGGTTTTCGTCACGCATAGGTGCAGTACAACCTTCCAGATAGCTGACGTAGGAATCGTCGTCCGCTACGATCAATGTCCGTTCGAATTGCCCGGTATTGAGAGCGTTGATACGGAAATAAGTGGACAGTTCCATCGGACAGCGGACTCCTTTGGGAATATAAACGAATGAACCGTCGCTAAAAACAGCCGAATTGAGAGCCGCAAAGAAATTATCACGATAAGGGACAACAGTTCCCATGTATTTTCTGACTAAATCGGGATGTTCCCGGACAGCTTCACTGAAAGAACAGAAAATAATACCCTTTTCTGCGAGGACATCTTTGAAGGTCGTCTTTACGGAAACACTGTCCATAACGGCATCCACGGCCATTCCCGATAGCATTTTCTGCTCGTGGAGAGGGATTCCCAGCTTATCGAAGGTCTTCAATAATTCGGGATCTACTTCATCCAGGCTTTTCGGCCCTTCTTTTTTCCTGGGAGCCGCATAATAAATGATGTCTTGATAATCGATTTCGGGAATGTTCAAATGCGCCCAACGCGGCATCGTCATTCCTTTCCAGAAATTGAAAGCTTTCAGGCGAAAATCCAACATCCATTCCGGTTCATTCTTTTTTTGAGAAATGAGCCGGACGATCTCTTCGCTCAAACCTTTCGGAACGTAATCTGTTTCGACATTTGTAACAAAACCGTATTTGTATTCACGATTTTTTAATTCATCTAATATATCATTTTGGTTATCTTCCATTCAGGTAATTTTTGACATACGGGTACAAAACAGGCACAATACTGTTGACTTTACTAAATAAAACAGATTCCTGTCGGGTTTGTTTATTGATCAAACGATAATTCGGATCAAAAACTATTAATAAGTTGAAGGTCAAACTCAATGCAAGTATCCACATAAAAGCTCCGAAAAGCCCGCCCAGCAAATAGTTCAATGTTTTTGCAGGAGTTACTTTGATGGCAATGTCCACCAGCTTTCCCAGACCATAAATTGCCAGAACTATGATGACAAATGCCAGAATATAACAAATCCCTGTAATTACGAAATCGGGCATGGAATCGGCAATGAAAGATTGTTTCAACAGAAAATCCCGTGCGGGTTTGGCTAGTATTCCTGCAAATAAAATCGCAAATACAAGGGACAGAAGCGAAACGACCTGTTTGATGATTCCATCAAACAGGCCTTTGATCAATCCGATTGTTATACAGACGATTATGACTAAATCCAGCCAATTCATTACTTTATAAAGTTTTTTTCACTTCAATTTCTTCGAATGCCTCGACAATGTCTCCGACTTTAATATCATTGAAATTATGAATATTCAAACCGCATTCGTAGCCGGCGGCCACTTCTTTTACATCGTCTTTGAAACGTTTCAGAGAACCAAGTTCTCCGGAATAAATCACAATGCCGTCGCGAATGAGACGGATTCTGTTTCCCCGCTTGATTTTTCCTTCTTTGACCATACAACCGGCCACAGTCCCCACTTTAGTGATTTTGAAAACTTCCCGGATTTCAACCATTCCGGTGATTTCCTCCTTGATTTCAGGAGAAAGCATCCCTTCCATAGCCGATTTGACTTCTTCAATGGCATCATAAATGATAGAGTAGAGGCGTATATCCACCCCTTCTTTTTCTGCCGCTTTACGTGCAGGTTGAGAAGGCCGTACCTGGAATCCGATAATAATAGCATCGGAAGCGGCAGCCAACACTACGTCCGATTCTGAAATCTGACCCACGCCTTTGTGTATCACATTTACCTGGATTTGTTCGGTAGAAAGGCGGATTAAAGAATCGGACAAAGCTTCTACCGATCCATCCACGTCCCCTTTGACAATGACATTCAATTGTTGGAAATTTCCGATTGCAATTCGCCGGCCGATATCGTCCAGAGTAAGCAATTTCTGTGTTCTGAGTCCTTGTTCCCGTTGCAATTGTTCC
>JAITTA010000225.1 GCA_031287395.1 Dysgonamonadaceae bacterium
ATTTTGGTATTGTTGTCCCATCCGAGACGGGTTTTGACTGTAACCGGGATTTTCACAGCCTTGACGACTTCACGCGTGATTTCAAGTAATAATTCCGGATTTTTCAACATACCGGACCCGGCCCCTTTGTTTGCTACTTTTTTTACCGGACATCCGAAATTCAGGTCCAGAACATCGGGATTGGAAGTTTCGCATATTTTGGCGGCCTCTACCATTGAGTCTATATCCCGGCCGTAAATCTGGATTGCCACGGGACGTTCCTCGCCGGAAACTTTCAGTTTGGCTTTTGTCTTGTTTACATGACGTATCAGTGCATCGCTTGAGACAAATTCGGTATAAACCATATCCGCTCCGAATTGCTTGCATAGCAAACGGAAAGAAACATCCGTCACATCTTCCATTGGAGCCAGGAAGACGGGATACTTGTCAAATGTAATATTTCCGATATTCACATTACGGAATTACACCACTCCCTGTGCCATCATTGCTTTGGCTACTTTCATAAAACCGGCAATATTGGCTCCTTTCACATAATTAATATATCCGTCGGGTTGTTTTCCGTAGATGCAACACTGTTCATGAATATTTTTCATGATTTGTTGTAATTTTTCATCTACCTCGGATGCCGTCCAGTTCAGGTGCATGGCGTTTTGGGTCATTTCCAGACCGGAGGTAGCAACACCGCCGGCATTTACTGCTTTTCCGGGGCCGAACAAAACTTTCTTTTCGATAAACAAATCTACCGCTTCAGCCGTACAACCCATATTGGAAATTTCTGCGACACAGATTACACCATTGTTGATAAGTGTTTTTGCATCTTCTTCGTTCAACTCGTTTTGAATCGCACAAGGCAGGGCAATGTCCGCTTTTTGTTGCCATGGACGTTTTCCCGGGAAGAATTCCACTCCGTATTTTTCTGCGTATGGGGCTACAATATCTTCTCCGGAGTTACGTAATTCGAGCATATAGTCGATTTTTTCACCGGAAACTCCATCCGGATCATAGATATAGCCGTCCGGACCGGAAATCGTAACCACTTTTGCTCCCATTTCGGTTGCTTTTAATGCGGCTCCCCAAGCTACATTCCCGAATCCGGAAATGGCAACGGTTTTCCCTTTGATGTCGATGCCTTTTGTTTTCAGCATTTGATATACGAAGTATAACCCTCCGAATCCGGTTGCTTCCGGACGAATCAATGATCCTCCGTAATCCAGGCCCTTTCCTGTAAATGTTCCGGTATTTTCCAAAGCAAGTTTACGATACATACCGTATAAGTATCCTATTTCCCGGGCGCCGACACCAATATCTCCTGCAGGAACATCCGTATTAGGCCCGATATGACGCCACAATTCCAGCATGAAAGCTTGGCAGAAACGCATGACTTCCGCATTCGATTTTCCACGGATACTGAAGTCCGATCCTCCTTTACCTCCCCCCATGGGCAAAGTTGTCAGGGCATTTTTGAAAGTTTGTTCAAAACCCAGGAATTTAAGGGAAGACAGGGTTACCGAAGCATGAAAACGGAGACCTCCTTTGTATGGGCCGATGGTGTTATTGAATTGTACACGATAACCTAAATTAACCTGAACATTTCCTTGATCATCGATCCAGGGAACTTTGAATGTGAATATGCGGTCGGGTTCTACCAGACGTTCGATGATACCTGCCTTTTCGAATTCCGGATGTTGGTTGTACACCTCTTCAATTGAAAGCAGGACTTCTTTCACTGCCTGCAGGTATTCATGTTCTCCCGGATGTTTGGTTTCCAATGCCAATAAGATACTTTCTGTTTTCATATGTACATCATTTATTTTTAAAGGTTTATGGAACTTGCATGATTTTTGTGTTCATGTACCCGGATGGTTTTGTAAAAATCATGTTTTGTTTCATGGATTTTAAATTTATATTACTGAATTTGATCTTTCGAATTCTAAAATATTTCTTTATTTTTGTGACGGTACAAACGTAAGAAATTAACTTGATATAAACAATATCTTTGGATTAAAATATTATCATTTTATCAGAATTTTTGCTAAGTAAAGAATTTTTGTTTATAAAACAGGTTTAATTTTTCAGTGATAACTTTCAAATTGACAAAAATGTTGCAGAAAATAGATATGAAGCAATTGGTATTTAAAGATACTTCGTTTGCTAATTTAATGAATAAAAGGATCTTAAATATTTTACTTATTGCTACGAAATACGATGCTTTCATGCTGGAAGATGACGGCCGGATTGATGAGCAGATTTTTAACGAATATACTTCTTTGAGTTTGCGTTATCCCCCCCGGTTTACCCAGGTGAGTACGGAAAAGGAAGCAATAGAGGCCCTTAGGAAAACCAACCTTCATTTCGATTTGGTTATATGCATGCCGAACATGGATGATTCCGATACGTTTGGGGTTGCCAATCGGATCAAAGAATTGCATCCTGAAATTCATATTGTTGTATTGACTCCTTTGTCCCGGGAAGTTTCAAAGCGGGTATCGCAAGAAGATCTGAATGCCATAGACTATGTTTTCAGTTGGCTTGGCAATGCCGAATTGTTGCTTGCTATTATCAAACTGATTGAAGATAAGATGAATGTGAAGGATGATGTGGCTTCGGTGGGAGTTCAAACCATATTATTGGTGGAAGATTCCATCCGGTTTTATTCTTCGGCATTGCCACATTTATATAAGTTTGTATTACAACAATCCAAAGAGTTTTCCCAGGAGGCCTTGAATGCGCATCAGAGGACTTTGCGTATGCGGGGACGTCCAAAAATCTTATTGGCCCGGACTTACGAGGAAGCTGAAATGCTTTACAAAAAATACCGGAACAATATGTTGGGTATTGTCTGCGACATGAGTTTCAATAAGGAGGGTCAAAAAGACAAGATTGCCGGATATAAATTTGCCAGAAAAGTCAGGGAATACGACAAATATGTTCCTGTTATTTTTGAATCGTCAGAATGGGCGAATGTCGCTTATGCGGAAGAGTTGCATTGCAGTTTTATAGATAAGAATTCGAAGACTTATCCTCAGGATTTGCGGAAGGAGATCACAGATAATTTCGGTTTCGGTGATTTTATTATTCTGAATCCGGATACCCGGGAAGAAATCATGCGTATAACTTCCCTGAAAGATTTACAGAAGAAAATATTTTGCATTCCGGATGATTCGCTTGTATACCATCTTTCCCGAAATCATTTTTCCCGTTTCTTTTATTCCAGGGCGATGTTTCCGGTTGCCGAGTTCCTGAAGGGAATCGATGTGGGAGATTATAAGGACATGCACCAGGCTCGCCAACTGATTTTTGATGCGATTGT
Organism: Dysgonamonadaceae bacterium; assembly: GCA_031287395.1. GTDB lineage: Bacteria > Bacteroidota > Bacteroidia > Bacteroidales > Azobacteroidaceae > BNXB01. The sequence goes on from JAITTA010000225.1 coordinate 3,311, forward strand.
GAGTTATCGTCGCATGAAGAACTCCGGTGTGGTCGCTGTCTTTCTGAAGGATCGTTTTGATGAATATTCCAATTTTGCCCGTATCGGAGAAGATTCTTTGGGCGGAAAGGGCCGTGGGTTGGCTTTTATGGGGCAGATGGTAAAACGTCATTCAATCAAAATTAATAATACTTTTCAAAATGCATCCATTAAAATTCCGAAAACGGTTGTTTTGTGTACGGATATTTTTGATGAGTTTATGGAAACCAATGACTTGTATAAAGTTGCATTGGAAGATTTGCCGGACGAACAAATTCTCCGGTATTTTCTCAAAGCAAGTTTACCTAAGCGTTTGATTGAAGATCTGATCGCTTTTTTTGAGGCAGTCAAAACTCCTATTGCCGTCCGTTCGTCGAGTTTGCTAGAAGACTCTCATTATCAGCCGTTTGCTGGAATTTATTCCACTTATATGGTTCCTAAAGTAGAGGATAATTATAAAATGTTGGAAATGATCGGTGATGCGGTCAAAGGGGTGTATGCTTCTGTGTTTTACAAAGATAGTAAGGCCTATATGACGGCGACACAAAACCTGATTGATCAGGAAAAGATGGCCATTGTACTTCAGGAAGTGGTTGGCCAGACACATGGGACGAGGTGTTATCCTACTTTTTCGGGAGTGGCGCGTTCTCTTAACTTTTATCCGGTGGGTGATGAAAAACCGGAAGACGGGATTGCCAATGTGGCTTTGGGATTAGGAAAGTATATTGTTGACGGTAATACGACATTACGGTTTTCTCCCAGGCATCCGCACAATATTATTCAGACCGGTTCCCTGGATATCGCTTTGAAAGATACCCAAACCCGTTTTTATGCTTTGGATATGCAAATGCTGGTGGAAGACCGGTTTTCCACAGACGATGCTTTCAATCTACTGAAACTGCCTGTAAAAGAAGCCGATATGGATCATTCGCTCAAATATATATCTTCTACTTACGATCATCACGACCAGGTACTGATGGAAGGTTATTATCCGGGTCCGAACCGGAAAGTGATTACTTTTTCCGGAGTACTCCAGCATGGAGTCTTTCCTTTGGCGGAAGTGTTGAGTTTTGTCCTTAAATTAGGGCAGAAAGAAATGGGGCGTCCGATAGAAATCGAATTTGCCGTCAATCTGGATGAGAAAGCCGGTGGAAAAGTCGAAGGGAGTTTCTATTTACTTCAGATACGTCCGATCGTGGACAGTAAGGAAATGATGGATGAAGATCTGACGAAAATAGAAGAGAACGATTGTATTTTATATTCGAAACAGGCGTTGGGTCATGGAATTTCCGGTGATGTTTACGATATTATTTATGTAAAAACGGAAAATTTTAGTGCTTCAAATAATCAGGCAATTGCTTATGAAATAGAAAAAATCAATAAACAATTGGTGGAATCGGGCCGGAACTATGTTTTAGTAGGGCCCGGACGATGGGGATCGAGTGATCCGTGGTTGGGAATTCCCGTCAAGTGGCCCCACATATCGAATGCCCGTGTGATTGTGGAATCAGGATTGGAAAATTACCGTGTCGAACCTAGTCAGGGAACTCATTTCTTTCAAAACCTGACATCGTTTGGAGTGGGTTATTTTACAGTTAATCCGTTTATTCCGGGAGAAGGATACTTTGATGAAAAATTTTTAAACGCTCAACCTGCTGTCCTGGAAACGGCATATTTACGTCATGTGAGATTCGAGAAACCGGTTTTGATAAAAATTGACGGGAAGAAGAATTTAGGGGTTGTATTGAAATGACCATTTCCTCAAAAGACAGAATCGGGCAAAAAGCAGCGAATCAATACAGCAAGAGTCCGGAAATTCCTGCCAGGATAATCATCAGGATAGGATGTACTTTATAGAACATGGTCAATACAAAAGCGGCTATAAAAATAATGATACTCTTATGATCGATGAAGTTTTCAGGATTCATCAGAAGGAGGGCGGCTGAGGCGATCAATCCTACCGTAGCCGGTCGTAGCCCTTTGAAAGCATCGTCAACATACCGGTTCGTACGAAATTTCACAAAAGCTCCGGCAATAATCAGGAGAATAATGAAAGAAGGAAGACAAACGGCAAAAGTGGCGATGAAAGAACCTAAGATGTTGTTTGTTGCCGAATAGCCGATATAGGTGGCGCTGTTGATACCGATTGGACCCGGTGTCATTTGTGATATAGCGACGATATCCGTAAATTCCTGCTGGGAGATCCATCCGTATTGTTCCACTACTTCATGCTGAATCAGGGAAAGCATGGCATATCCTCCCCCGAACCCGAAAAGTCCGATTTTGAAGTAAGAGATAAATAACTGCAGGTAGATCATGTATTTATTTGATTGAAAGGAAGTTATTGATATTTTCTGTGAAAATAACCGTAAATCAGTCCCCCGATGGCGGCTGCAAGAATGATATAAACGGGAGAGATACCCCAAAACCAAATCAGAAGAGCGGCTATAACAGGAATTACTACTGTTTTGATATTGATTCCGATGGCTTTTGCTGTTGTAAATACGGGAACTGCAATTAAAGCTACAACAGCAGGCCGGATGGCTTTAAACATTTTCTGTATCCATTCGATGTGTTCGAATTGTCTGAAAAATAGGGCAATCAACAATATAATTAAAAAAGAAGGTAGCGTGGAACCTAAAGAAGCTACCACGCTACCCTTGTTTTTTTTTAATTTGTATCCGGTTAAAATGGAAATATTTACTGCCAAAATTCCCGGCGCTGATTGCGAGACGGCGATCATATCCACAAAATCACTTCTGGAGATCCATTTTTTCCTGTCGACGACTTCTTTTTCAATTAAAGGAATCATCGCATATCCTCCTCCAATGGTAAATGTGCCGATTTTGGCGAAAGCAACGAATATCTCCCAATATTGTTTCATTAGCGGGTGCGACGTACACTTTTTGTCGGTCCTGATTCTATTTTGGACTCTTTCGGTTTGGTTTCTTTCGTATCATTCGTCGTTTTTTTAGAATCTTTCTTAGCGTCTTTTTTATTTGCCGTAGCAGTTGAATCGACAGGAACCCATAATTTTCCTTCGAAGAATTTTAATTGGGATTCTATGCTATCCTGTGCCAGTTTCAGTTTCTCAGGATCGTTCCCGACTTCCTGGGCCAGACTACGGTTCATCATATTGGTAGTCTTTACTATTTCTCCTACATACATTTTTTTATTAAAGAAATCGTCGATGGAGTAAGTCAAAGCGTTGTTAAGATTGGAAGTCATGATGAGAGCTCTTGAAATGTACGGGCGAATATCTTCGTAGCGCAACCAGAATAAAGGGATACGCACAGGTTCTGCAAATTCATCTTCCTGACGGAGTAACATGGGGCAAATGGCCAGTATTCTGGAATTGAACATTCCGGTAGCCTGGTCGAAATACCACGCTTCTTTGATTGTGTACATCAAAACCTCATTGCTTGGAATATCGCTATCTTGAATCGTATATTTTATCTGATTTCCGGCGCCCTGACTGGTGTATATGATTTGATAGTTTTTCAGGATATTTTCGAAGTTGACTTTGTGTGCGTCGGTAAATATTTCACGACCATCCAGATATTCGTACCCGGGAACCTGGCCTTGCGCCACCAACTTGAAAAGCAGAGTAAACAGGTTCATCCGGTCTTCGATCGGCTGTTCCGGGAAGTAGAGAGCGGAATTATTCTCTTTCCTGAGGTCGATCCAGCGGTATACTTCACGGATCCAGACCATATTATCGATATTTTTGGATTGGTCCTCATTTTTCGAGGCTGCCCTTGTTGTCAGAACAGGAAGATCGTTCTTTTCGGCATCGGCTCGTTGGCGGGGAGTTTGCCTCCGCTGTTGGGGCGTTTGTGTTTGCGATAGGGCATCCTGAGCGAAGATGCCGGCCAAAAGCAGTAAAACGATATAATAAAATGGTTTCATTCTGAATATAATTTTATAATCTTATCAATTAATAGTTATTTCCATTGCAGAAATCTCACGTTCCGAATTATCCACACCTTTGACTACGATTCCTCTAATATAGACCACTTTTCCGCGTGTCAAATCGCGCAGGCGGTCTTTTTGTCGTTGAGAAAAACGAGGTCCGTCGGATGTTTCCTGGATATTGTTGCCCATTGAATCGGTAAGTCTCACGTCGAATCGCACCACGGAAAATTCAGTATCAAGGATTCCATCGTCAATAGCGGCTTTCAGTTCGGCAGTATTCATCAGTATGGATTTTGAGAGGCGTCCCGATTTTTGGAATTTTACCGGGTTTCCGTTTGCATCCTTGTATTCGATGTATGCGGTAGGATCCGGCAAGCGTCTGACACGATAAATTTTTTTCGCAAATTCCTGTGTTCGTCCGTCATTGGTTTTTACTGTCACCGTAATTACGGCATCGGTTCCGATCTGGTTCGGGGTGGCCTCCCAGACATTATTTTTGCGGACCATGGTTCCATTGGTCATACTTGCAAATACATTCTGGCTGACGATACCGGATACATCAATTTTAATCGGATTCGGAATACCGGCATACAGTACATTCATGAATGTCGGTTCGATGGAAGCGCTTTGTTCCTGAACAAAATATTCCGTGGAAAACTCTTTTTTCACGAAAGTTCCGTCACCCTGAACCATTTCGATATAACCTTTCACGGGGAATGTTCCTACGGAGCCGGCTCCTACGGTATATACCCCGTTGGCTTCGTCCGAAAGGTATCTTCCATTGACAAATATTCTTGGACGTTGGGTGGAATCCAAGGCTGCGGCTACAATATTGGCAGTAAAGGTTCCTCCACGCATGACAATCTGTGATTTTGGGATTACAAAGGCTTCAATTTTATTTACCCGGACATCCCGGAGATCGACATTGTGAATCAATTCGCTCAGAGCTTCTCCTTCGGCGTAACGCACATCATTTTGCATTTTGGTAAGTAGTGTCACTGCTGCGGCCATAGGCATGTTTCCAAACAGGGATTCTTCCCAGGTTTGTTTATTTTCTTGTGCCTTTTTCGAAGGTTCCGTATTGAAGTTGTTTTTGATAATATTTTTTTTGACTGTATCGGAAATCAGGGAAGTAACATAATCCCGGTATTTGTTGATTTCTCTTTTCAGGATTTCCGCTTCTTTTTCTTGACTCCTTTTATCCAGCATGATCTCAAATGCCGCATTCAGGTCGTCCGGGTGTTTTAAACTGGTAGGATTACCTTCTTTTCCGTCGGCTTTCTTTACTATTCTGATTTTGAGATCCTGAGTATAATTAAATAAAGAATCGGATTTTGCTTTTAGTTGTCCTGCCAGTTTGTACCAAACTTCGGTTTTTTCCGGATTCGTTTTATAAAAGGCTTCCAAATTATCGAACACTAGTTCATTACGAGTGGATGTCGCATTCACTGAACGAAGAAGGCTCTCTTCCACCAATTCAAATCCATCCAACACCTCAGAGGAGACGTTGAGGGCTAACATAGCGATGAATACCAGATACATCAGGTTGATCATCTTTTGCCTTGGGGAATTAGGACTGTTTGCTGCCATTTAAATTTTAAATTTTAAGTTCTAAGTTTTAGGTTCTAAGTTCTAAGTTGGCTTACGGATGATAAAAACTTAGAACTTAGGATTTAAAAACTTTTATAAATTTCCTCCTTGTTGTCCCGGATTATTATTCTCTCCCGGATTGTATCCTCCCGGTCTCGGATTGAAACCCAATCCTCCATAGCCATGCATATTCATAGTCATGGCATCCAGCAAGCGGTTATAAACGCCGTTGAGAGCATGAAGTTGTTGTGCCATTTTTTCTGTTTCACTGCGGAATACAGAACTGTCGACAATAGAGCCTTCGTAAAGATCCCGGATACGCATCAAACCGGCATTGATTCGTTCGATGGCATCGATTTGAGAACTGACACTCTTCAATTGGATTTCGTAAATGGTATTCAAACCGGAAATATTACGATTGAGGTTTTCCATTTGATGGACGTAACCTCTCGAAGATTGATTGATGCCGTCGGAATTGTCTGTAATGCTCTTATACGAATTAAGCAGAATATCGGAAACATCGGTCAGGTTATTGGTTACCTCCCCGAATTTCTGCATGCTGTCGGACATGCTGGTCAACTGATCGAGGTATTGTTGAGTCGCGTCTGTCAGTTCGGCCATTCTGGAGATTTGATCGGCTGCTCCGGATAATTTTTTGATACTTTCGGACAGCGCATTGCTGTCTTCTTCCGAAAGATTGATGCCGGAAGGAATTCCGAACGATTGTTTGATTTGTCCCGGGGTCATAGCGGCAGCAGCAAAAGCGCTGTTCGATTCCGTGACTTGTTGGGAATCGTTTCCACCGTCGCTCCCTCCGGAGAAACTCCCTCCTCCAGAGAAGCCACCTCCTCCGAACACTCCACCTCCGACGATGATCGGACCTCCTGAGCCGCCGGTAAATGAACCGGAAGCACTTGTCGCAGCCATCTCGTCGCTTCCTGAAGATTCGCTTCTGCCATTTCCACCGACGACAACATAACCATTGCCGTTACCATTACTATGGAATACCGGACGGTCGTCCGAATCGTTGGTTTCAAGTACCGGAAATACACGTTCCCACTGGTATTCTTTAGTCGGGGTATCGAATGCCGAAATGAAGAACACAAAAAATTCCGTAACCAGTCCGACGGTTAACAGAATGCTTCCCATTCCATACGGCCAGTGTTCCAACTTGGCGAGGGCTCCGATGATTACGATGGCAGCTCCCCAGTTGTAGAAAAATTGAAAAAATCTTTTGCCTTGATCTTTCGACAGGAATTTTTCAACCATATTTTTATATCTTCTTCTGATTCCCATAATGAGTTGTAAGTTATAAGTTATAAACAAGGGGTTCAAAACTCCGAACCCTTATATCGTATTAATTTTTCCCTTTTCCTTTACTGAATCCTACTTGTGTACGGACACAACGGAATCCGATGTAAGAACGTTGTTCATTCTGGTATTCGAAAGTTCTGGTATCCGAACGGATGAACTTGGCCACGTCTTTCCAGGAACCTCCGCGGACAACCTTTTTCTTCATAGCGTAAGGATCTTCTTTCGCAGCGTTGTACCGGTATTCGGGGTTCATATCACTCATGATTTCAGGACCGGATTCCAGGAAAGCCGAAGAGGTCCATTCCGAAACGTTTCCGGCCATGTCATACAATCCGAACTCGTTGGGAGAAAAACTGGCCACTCTCGATGTAATCAGGTGTCCGTCTTTCAGATAATTCCCTCTTTCCGGTTTGAAGTTACCGAGAAAACATCCTTTTTGTCCCGTTAGCAGATCACCCTGCCAGGGGTATTTGTTTTCTGTTTTTCCTCCGCGGGCTGCATATTCAAATTCAGCCTCAGTCGGCAAACGGTACGGTTCGATCACTCTTCCGTCTTTCAGATTGAGTGATTTCATTAAAAAATCCGTACGCCATACACAAAATGCCGTAGCCTGTTCCCATGAAACTCCGACTACGGGATAATCATTATAACCCGGATGATTGAAATAATTTTTCATGTAAGGTTCATTGTAAGCATTGTTGAAATCATTCACCCAGCAGGTTTCATCAGGATAAATATTGATAATCCGCGTATGTAAAAAATCGAACAATGAACTCAGCGGACGGGTGATGGTCTCATTGATGATACGACCGTCTTCGGCATAATAGGCGGTATCTTTTGAAACCATAACCACAGCGTTGGGATCGACCGGGATATCGGTATTGCGATTGCGTTTTTCCGGTTTTATCTGATTTTTGCGCAGAGCCGCTTCAGTATAATCGAACCATTCGTAATGATAATTCATTTGTTCGGGATCCAGTTTCTTTTCCTTTGTAATAGGATGAATGTAATAAACGCTGTTGATTGCAGCCAATTCTTCCTCATTCGCTCTTCTTTCCGAAGGGATAGGACGTTTCCAATCCAGAATAGGAGGATCAATCGGATTTCCTTCTTTATCTTCTTCTATTTTAAACAGATCGTTTCCTCCATAAGCCTGATCGTATAAACGTTCACGAGTAATGGAATCTCTTACCCAATAAAGGAATTGTCTGTATTCGGCATTGGTGATTTCCGTTTCGTCCATCCAGAAACCATCGATGGAAATAGCTTTAGGATCCTGATGAATACCCCACAGAGAATCTTTGTCGGCTGGTCCCATTTCGAAAGATCCTCTTTTTATGAGTACCATTCCGTACGGATTCGGTTCGCTCCAAGAAGAGGCGCTTGCCCCGACAAGTTCTCCTCCTACGCCTTGCATCGGTTTTCCGCAGGATACGCAAACTATGGCCGTAATTGCCAGGTATATTATTTTTTTCATAAACTATTACAATATTCGGATACTTTTATGTTTATTTTTTTTTCCTTTTTTCTTATCTAAGTTGACGACAAATTTAAGAAAAATTTCATGACTTCCGGTACTGCCTTTTAAAATAGTAGATATTGGGAAATCATAGGCATATCCGGCCTCAACCATACTGAATTTTCCTCCCAACATCAATACTGCGGCATCTCCTTTTCTCCAACCAAAACCGCCCCAATAAGTCTTGTTGTATATCATCCTTACCGAAAGATCCAATTGTGTCATAGTCATCATTGCTTTCACAACATCTCCTGTAATTGAATCTCCTTTCACAGCAGGCCCCATCTCAGTTGTTTTTACCAGTAACGATGGCCGTAACTCTAATAACGGATTCTTTAATTGGATATTGTATCCTGCAGTTAAATAATACGCTCGTGGAATTTCCATGACATAATTTTCTCCCAATATGAGTTTTGGCCCCAGAAGGTGAGTTGCAGAAAGTCCGACGTACCATTCCGGCTTATAAAACATTAACCCGAATGCCGCATCAATTCCTGACCCGGTGACATCGCTTGTAGGAATCCCCGCATCGACTAACTGATGGTAGTCGTCGTTTATGTCTTTGGGATCAATTTTTGATCCTTTGAATGTTTCAGCGATATAGCCAATTTGGAGACCGGCGCTGAAAGTGCCTTTCCCCCTATTTTTTTTATAAGCAAACTGACCTGATACGATTGAGTGTTCGAATAGTCCGATTCTTTCGGAGAACAGAACCGCACCGACACCATGTGTTCTCCCCAGTAAGCTTAAAGGCATGTCAGCCGTGATCAGTGTTGTACCGGGGGCTCCGTCGATACCTAACCATTGCTGACGATACAAAACCATGGTCTCTAGGTTTTCTGACCTGCCCGCATTGGCTGGATTAAAATAACCGGTCGCTGTCCAGTAATTACTCAACTGGGCATCGTATTGGGCAACAGCAGTGAAAGCAACGGACAGACCGGCAATGATTATAAAAAAAAGTCTTTTCATTTCAGAAATATAACGAAAAGAATCATAGACAATTGCGTTGATGTAATTAAAAAATGAGTTAACAAGTCTGATTCTTTGTTAAAACGTTGCAAAGTT